>NZ_JBFUBH010000015.1:0-90110 GCF_056405855.1 Pararhizobium sp. P1_E7
GGTTGTTGGCGTCGTCGAGGAAGTCGCAGCGATGAAGCTGCTGCACGAGCGCCTCGTTGATCTCGCTACTGGCGAAGTCAAAGCCATTCAGATCACGGTAGGCCGGGAAGCGTGCGGTTTTGAGCTGATAAGCCGTTGATCGGACTTCGCGCTCCGCGGTCTCCGCCTTGAGAAGCTGGGACAAGATCGGAATGGCAGCCTCGAACGCCGGCGATCCCTGCTCGGTCAAATCACCGACGGCATGGGCCAGTGCCGCCTTGTCCTGTGGAAGGAAACGGCCGTAGTGCTTGGCCACCATGTCCGCCGTATCCTGGATGGCGTAGCTCGCCTGTTCGTATGAGCCGGTTTGCTTCAGGATATGGGTCGCCAGCACATCCCGGACGTTATGCGGGCCATGTCTATACCCGAGGGCTCTGCCATCGCGCTCGATCGGCGTGGGCATCACCTTTGGGCTACAGTTCTGGGCATCAGGTCGCCAATGATGCCAAAACGGGATCCGGCACGACTGGAAAATCAAGGAATTAAGGGCTTTTAGGGAGAATTGGCTGGGGAACCTGGATTCGAACCAGGACTAACGGAGTCAGAGTCCGTGGGTCTACCGTTAACCTATTCCCCAAAACTGCGTGGGCGATGTTTGTGCCCAGCCGGTGAGGCGGGCTTATAAACAAAAGATCGGGGGATGCAATAGATTTTGGCAAAAAATCCGCAGCGACCGGCAAAAACTCTTGAGCGGCGGCCGTGAAAGGTGCGCGATCGGCTGGGCCCGCGTGGTGTGCAAAAAGAATTTGGCGATTTGGGGTGGCACTGGTAAAGTCCATCCAACGAAAATCAAGAGAGCGCCTTGAGCGGCTATCGTTCCGCGCGGCGCAATGGACAGACACGTGAGAGACCCCGACCACGGCGAACAGCCGTCCGTTTCCGGGGCGTCGGCAGCAGGCCGCAACGACGGGCAGTCACCGCCCCGTTCCGGCAAGGGCAAGCGCAGACGGGGTAAACCGTCGCGCAATGCCTCTGCGAATGCCAGTTCCTCCGTTGGCAACGGAGAAACACGGCGTCCCGAAGTGACAGATGCCACCGGAGAACCGGTGCGCAAGCGCAAACGTAGGCGCCGTTCCAAGTCCGGCCAGGCACAGCAGTCTGCTGCATCCGGAACGGTTGCCGATGCCGCCGTTCAAAGGGCGGCTGGCGCTCCAGGCCCAGACAATTCCAGCCAGAAACGCAGCAAGAAGCACCGGCAGCGCCGCAGCCTGCAGGGACGCCCGCTCGCCGTCAGCGACAAGCCGAGACCGGCTGCCGATGCCGCCCGGCCGCAGCCTGCGGCGACGGCCTCCGGTGCCCGTGCGGACGATAGGCCATCGCCCGGCTCTCACGCTCATGCCAGCCCTCACGGTCATGAGCGGCGCGGCAGTGGCCAAGCATACGCGCACGGGTCTGATTCGGGCTCGCCGCTCTATGCGGCGCTCGATCTTGGCACCAACAATTGCCGCCTTCTGATTGCGCAGCCGACCCGTCCCGGCCAGTTCCGGGTCGTCGATGCCTTTTCGCGCATCGTCCGGCTTGGCGAGGGGCTCGGCGCGTCCGGTCGCCTGTCGCCAGATGCGATGGACCGCTCGATCGAGGCCCTGAAGGTCTGCGCCGCCAAGCTGAAGAACCGCGATATCCGCAAGACCCGGCTGATTGCCACCGAGGCTGCCCGTGCCGCCGAAAACGGCGAGGCTTTCCTTGAGCGCGTGCTGGCCGAGACCGGCCTGGAACTCGAGATCATCAACCGCGAGACCGAGGCCCGGCTTGCCGTCTCCGGCTGCTCGTCGCTGGTCGGGCGCGAAACGAAATCGGTGGTGCTGTTCGATATCGGCGGCGGCTCCTCGGAGATTGCCGTCATCAAGATCGGCGAGAACCGGTCGAGCCGGCTTGCCAATCACATCACCCACTGGACATCGCTGCCGGTCGGCGTCGTGACGCTGTCGGAACGGCATGGCGGCCAGGATGTCTCGCCGGCAAGTTTTGAAGCCATGGTGCTCGAGGTTCAGGGCATGTTGTCCAATTTCGATTGCCCGGCCATCCACACTTTGGAAAATCCCGGCGACGAGAATGGTTTTCACCTGATCGGCACCTCCGGGACGGTGACGACGCTGGCTGGCGTCCATCTCGACCTGCCGCGCTACGACCGCCGCAAGGTCGATGGTCTGTGGCTGTCGGACGACGAGGTCTCGGCCATGCAGGCGCGTCTCTTGTCCTGGGATTTCACCGCGCGTGCCGCCAATCCCTGCATCGGACCGGACCGGGCCGATCTGGTTCTGGCCGGATGCGCCATTCTCGAAGCCATTCGCCGCCGCTGGCCATCGGAGCGCATGCGTGTCGCCGATCGCGGCCTGCGCGAGGGGCTTTTGACCGATATGATGGCCGATGATGGCGTCTGGCGGCGCGGCCGCGCCCGCCGGCCGGTGCGTGGCCCGTATGGTTCCCAAGAAGGAAATACACAATGAGCAAACCCCCGATCGGCGGAAACCGCACCGGGCGCAAGCTTGGCCAGAAGGTCAAAAAAGGCAAGCTGAAGGCGTCGTCGCGGCGCTGGATCGAGCGGCATATCAACGATCCCTATGTGCAGCGCGCGCAGCTCGAAGGCTATCGCGCCCGCGCTGCGTTCAAGCTTTTGGAGATCGACGAGAAGCACAAGATCCTTTCCGGCGCCAAGCGCATCATCGATCTGGGCGCTGCCCCCGGCAGCTGGTCGCAGATCGCCGCCAAGGTGACGAACTCGACCGATGCCGAGCCCAAGGTCGTTGCGATCGATTTTCTCGAGCTCGATCCGCTGGCGGGCGTCCACATCCTGCAGCTGGACTTCCTCGATCCGACGGCGCCGGAAAAGCTGATGACGGCGCTCGGCGGCACGCCGGATTTGGTGCTGTCCGACATGGCCGCACCGACGACCGGCCATCGCCAGACCGACCATATCCGCACCATGCACCTGTGCGAAGTCGCTGCCTATTTCGCCATCGACGTTTTGGCGGAGGGGGGGCATTTCCTGGCCAAGACTTTCCAGGGCGGTGCAGAGCGGGAGCTTTTGACGCTTTTGAAGCAGAATTTCAAACAGGTTATCCATGTGAAGCCGGCGGCGTCGCGGGCCGAATCGGTCGAGATGTTCCTGCTTGCCAAGGGCTTCAAGGGCCGCAAGCCCGGTGCCCGCTCGCTCTATGACAGCGAGACCGAAATCGATGACAGGGATGTGGTGGACGAGCGGGACGCGGTCGAGGCCGAGTGAAACATGCTTCTCTACGTGACCATCGGCAGCAACGATCTTGGCCGGGCGCAGCTGTTTTATGATGCTGCGCTGGCGCCGCTTGGGTTGAAACGCCGCCAGCAAGACGATGTCGAGATCGGCTATGGCGCCGAAAGCGATACGCGCTGCCGGCTCTGGGTGGTCACGCCCTATGACCGCAATGCCGCGACGATCGGCAATGGGTCGATGGTCGCGCTCGAAGCGGAAAGCCGCGCCGTGGTCGATGCTTTCTATGAGGCCGCACTTGCCCATGGCGGCAGCGACGAGGGCGCGCCGGGCTTGCGGCCGTTTCACCCCCATTTCTACGCGGCTTATGTCCGGGATCCCGATGGCAACAAGCTGTCGGCGGTTTGCGAGCGGCCGGAATAGGTCATTCCATCGCTATTTGACGGCAATCGTCTCGGCTTCCGGATCCGTCCGCATCCGGTGACCGGACACGGATGCGCCTGCCGTCTTCGACATGCCGATCAGCGGAATGACCGCCGACAGGGTGATGGCGGAAATCAGCATGAAGGCGATCTGGAAGTCGTGCAGTTCCAGTTTCGATCCCGTCAGCGTCGTCTCGATCTCGAGGATCGCGCCGGCAACGGCAACGCCGAGCGCCAGGCTCATCTGCTGCAAGACGGCGGTCATCGATGTCGCCTTGCTGGCTTGCCTGTCCGGGATGTCGGCGAAAGCCAGCGCGTTGACACTGGTGAAGAAGAACGAGCGGGCAAAACCGGCGAGCAGCAGGATGAACATCATCACGGCGTAGGGCGTTGCCGGGGTGAACAGGCCGTTGATGAAGGTCAGGATCGTGCCGGCGATGCAGGCAAAGATCAGCGTCGTGCGGAAACCGGCGAAGATCAGCACGCGCTTGGCAAAGAACTTCGTCGTCAACGCCCCGACGGCACCGACAAAGGTGATCATGCCGGACTGAAACGGTGTCAGGCCGAAGCCGACCTGCAGCATCAGCGGCATCAGGAAGGGGACCGCGCCGATCGAGATGCGAAACAGCGTGCCGCCGATGGCAGCGGCCCGGAATGCACTGTCCTTGAACAGGTTGAGATCGAGCAGCGGGGCCGGATGGCGCCGCGCGTGACGGACGTAGAGGATGGCGCAGATGACGCCGATGATGACGGCTGCAGCCCCGGCCTGCGGCGGCAGCGCCGGCAGGCTCATCACCGACAGGCCGAACATCGTGCCGGATGCGGCGATGGCGCTGAGGAAAAAACCCTTGATGTCGATCGGCGGCGGTGCGTCGCTCTTGATCTCCGGCAGGTAGATACCGGACAGGATGTAGCCGAGAACCCCGACCGGCACATTGATGAGAAAGATCCAGTGCCAGGAGAAATAGGTGGTGATGAAGCCGCCGAGCGGCGGGCCCGCGAGCGGCCCGACGAGTGCGGGGATGGTGAGCAGCGCCATGGCGCCGACCAGTTCGCTGCGCTGCGTCGAACGCACCAGCACGAGGCGCGCCACCGGCGTCATCATCGCGCCGCCCATGCCTTGCAGGAAGCGCGAGACGACGAAGCCAAGCACGCTGCCGGCAAAGGCGCAGAGGATCGAGCCGGCGATAAAAACCAGGATAGCGGCGCGAAAGACCCGTTTGGCGCCGAACCGGTCGGCCATCCAGCCGCTGAGCGGAATGAAAATCGCCAGCGATACCATGTAGGAGGTCAGCGCCAGCTTCAGCGTGATCGGCCCGACGCCGAGGTCATGGGCGATCGCCGGCAGCGACGTGGCAATGACGGTCGAGTCCATCTGCTCCATGAACAGAGCGACGGCGAGGATCATCGGAACGATGCGATTCATGCGAACGGCCTTGCGCGGTATGGCGGAGCGCCGGAAATAGTGGACTACTGCGGCAAAAGTCGCGATCCGGGGGCTCACTTTGCAATCACAACCGTGTGAATCCGGCAGGCCTATCCTGTCAAGACCCTAGAAGTTGCCTGCCGGAAACCTGCCAGTTCGAAACCTGATATCGCATTTGCGAAAAGAATCTTGGCCGGTCCGGCACACTTGCCGGGCTTTTGCTATTTCCAACCCGTCATATCCGTGTTACCAGCCCTCGCCAACTTCCAAGAAACTCTCGCCCGCTTGAGCGTGGCGAGTCTCCCGCCGCACTGTTGTCCAACTGTGCGGGGAGAACACCTTTTACTGAAGGGATTTGGCCATGGCGCGCATCATCGAAACGGCAACCGGTTTGGAGGCACTGACCTTCGACGACGTTCTTCTGCAACCCGGACATTCCGAAGTCATGCCGGGGCAGACGAATATCGCCACCCGCATCGCCCAGGATATCGATCTCAACCTGCCGATCCTCTCGTCCGCGATGGATACGGTCACCGAAGGGCGTCTGGCGATTGCCATGGCGCAGGCCGGCGGTATCGGCGTCATCCACCGCAACCTGACCCCGATCGAACAGGCCGAGCAGGTCCGCCAGGTCAAGAAGTTCGAAAGCGGCATGGTCGTCAACCCGGTGACCATCGGCCCTGACGCGACGCTGGCCGACGCCCTGGCGCTGATGAAGATGTATTCGATCTCCGGCATTCCGGTCGTCGAGAACGCAACCGGCAAAATTCCAGGCCGCCTCGTCGGCATCCTGACCAATCGCGATGTGCGCTTTGCATCTGATCCGGGCCAGAAGATCTATGAACTGATGACCCGCGACAACCTGATCACGGTGACGGAAAATGTCGAGCAGCAGGAAGCCAAGCGCCTCCTTCACACCCATCGTATCGAGAAGCTCCTGGTCATCGATGGCGACGGCCGTTGCGTCGGTCTGATCACCGTCAAGGACATCGAAAAGTCGCAGCTCAACCCGAACGCCTCGAAGGATGCGCAGGGCCGTCTGCGCGCCGCTGCCGCCATCAGCGTCGGTGATGACGGTATCGAGCGGGCCGAGCGGCTGATCGATGCCGGTGTCGACCTGATCGTGGTAGATACCGCCCATGGCCATTCGCAGCGCGTTCTCGATGCGGTGACCAAGGTCAAGACCATGTCGAACTCGGTTCGCATCATGGCCGGCAACGTCGCCACCGCCGGTGGCACCAAGGCGCTGATCGATGCCGGGGCGGATGCCGTCAAGGTCGGTATCGGCCCGGGCTCGATCTGCACCACCCGCATCGTTGCCGGCGTCGGCGTGCCGCAGCTTGCAGCCATCATGGCAGCGGTCGAGGCAGCCCAGGCAGCCAATATCCCGGTTATCGCCGATGGCGGCATCAAGTTCTCGGGCGATCTGGCCAAGGCGATTGCCGCTGGCGCGTCTGCCTGCATGATCGGCTCGCTGCTTGCCGGCACCGACGAGAGCCCGGGCGAAGTGTTCCTCTACCAGGGCCGCTCGTTCAAGGCCTATCGCGGCATGGGGTCCGTCGGCGCCATGGCGCGCGGCTCGGCAGACCGTTACTTCCAGGCGGAAGTGCGCGACACGCTCAAGCTGGTTCCTGAAGGCATCGAAGGCCAGGTGCCGTACAAGGGTCCGGTCTCCGGCGTCCTGCATCAGCTGGCCGGCGGCCTGAAGGCATCGATGGGTTATGTCGGCGGCAAGACCATCAAGGACTTTCAGGAGCGCGCCACCTTCGTGCGCATCTCCGGTGCGGGCCTGCGTGAAAGCCACGCCCACGACGTGACGATCACCCGCGAAAGCCCGAACTATCCCGGCTCGATGTAAGCGTGACTGTCCCGTTGACCGCATGCGGTCAGGGTTTGTGATTGAAAAGGCGGCGGAAAGATTTTCGCCGCCTTTTCGTTTTCTAATTCGAGGAACCGAGCGCGCGAGCCAGCGCCCGGTTGCCATAGCGATGCCCCTTTGCCTCATAACCGATGACCGGGACGAGCGGCGCCAGCATCAGCACTGTGAGGCAGACAGTCATGCTGACGCCCACGGAGGCTGCAATGACCGGCAGCACCAGCAGGATGCCAGCGCCGGCCAGAAGCCAGAGATAGAAGGCTTCCATTCTGCGCAGGAGATAGACGTAGTGGGCAAAGATCAGCAGGATATAGGCGCCGACGGGAATGGCTACGGCCAGCACGGCGGCAACGGCGCCGATATGCGCCTTGTGCTCGATATAATAGGCCGCCACATGCAGGCCCGCGCCGGTTGCGGCGATTGATGCAAAGATCAGCATGTGACCGTACCCCCAGACAAAGGCCCGGTTGCGGAAGTGATGCAGGATCTGGCCGGACGGCAGCAGGAAATACAGCCACCACATGCCAAAGGTAAGGCCGGTGCCGGCAACGCAGATGAGGACGGCGTCGAGGTTCCATCCCTGCTCCCCGACGATAGCCGAGATCGAGGCCACTGTTCCGACCACGCCTTCGCCAAGTGTGATGATCGCCAAAAGGCCGTACCGTTCGGCGATGTGATGCGCATGCCACGGTGTGCCACCGCCTCTGCGTTCGGCGATGACGGGGCCGGCCATTTCGATGAGGATGAGCATGGCGGCGCAAAGACATGTCGGCAGGAGCGGCATGTCGATGAAGATCAGCACGATCCAGCCGATCTGGGCAATGGATATTGCCGTCGCGTAGGACAGGCAGGCGGCGCGCCGGTCGGGCGTTTGCCGTGCGGCACGCAGCCACTGAAAAATCATCGCCACCCGCATGATGACATAACCGAGCACCATGATGCCGTTATCGACATGTGCGCCCTTGTCGATGGATTCGAACATCTGCGGCAGGCCGAGCGCAAGGATCAGCACACCGACCATCTGCACCATTGTGGTCAGCCGGTAGATCCAGTCGTCGGTGTCGAAGGCGGAGGCGAACCAGGAGAAGTTCACCCACGCCCAGCAGACGGCGAACATCGCCAAACCAAAGCCCGTCATCCCGGCCGCGTAATGGCCTTCCGCAAGCAGATGGGCGAGCTGCGACCCGGCAATACCAAAGGCGATGACGAAGGTAAGGTCGAACAGAAGCTCGAGCGGTGTCGCGACCCGGTGGTGTTCGTGCGGATCGCGTCCGCGCATCGCAGCAGCATGATGGGTGGGCAGCGGAGCGACGGAAGCATGCTGTTCGGACATACGGTTCTTTCTCGTTGAGGCTTAAGCGAACATCGTTCATTCGTAAAACGGCTGTCAAGCAAGGAGCGCGCTGCGGCGTAGTGGCGAACCGTTCTGGATTTCACGCTGGCCCGCTATAGATCAAGCGGGGTTCGAAAAGACGGAGTGATCATGCCCATTTCGACTGCAATCTTCTGGCCGGTCATCGCGCAGGTCGCGTTGATCCATCTCATCTATTTCCTGATGTTGAAACGCCGCAACAGCGCCATGCGCGCCGGGACCGCCAAGGCATCGGATTTCTGGGTTCCTGCCATCGAGCCGGAGCCCAGCGCCACCGTCGCCCGCAGCCTCATCAACCAGTTCGAGCTGCCGGTCCTTTTCTTCCTCGTCTGCGTGCTGTTGCATCTGACTGCTGGTGTGAACTATGCCGCGCTTGCCCTTGCTTGGCTCTTCGTGCTTAGCCGCTGCGCGCATGCCTATGTGCATGTCACGTCCAACAGGTTGCAGATACGCCAGCGTCTCTTCGTGACCGGGTTCGTCCTCAATTTCAGTCTGTGGTTGCTTTTCGCGATCCATCTGGCCGGTATTTGATGGCTGCGGCTGTCACATTGTCTTGCATTGCGCAGTGCACAAGACCGGACTATCATCCGGCTCCAACGGCGCGAAAAGAAACGTAGCGTCCATGTCAACCAATTGAATTAACCGAACATACCGCCTCTCAATAGCCTTTCCACGCTACCGAAACCTAATCTGCGAAGGCGGAACCGGACAACCTTCCAGCCGTTGTCTCTTCGCAGGTGCAATCGTCCGAAGGAAAGCATCCAGTGAGCATACCCACAGAGAAGACCGTTCTGGTATTTCAGGGCGGCGGTGCTCTCGGCGCCTATCAGGCAGGGGCCTACGAGGCGTTGCATGAAGCCGGCGTCCGGCCGGATTGGCTGGCCGGCATTTCCATCGGCTCGATCAACTCCGCGATCATTGCCGGCAGCCCCGTCGATCAGCGCGTCGATAATCTGCGCACTTTCTGGCACCGGGTTTCGTCAGGACTGCCGGGTCATTTTCACGGCAATGGCAATGCCATGCGCAAGTGGTTCAACGAATCCTCCGCCTTTCTCGGCTCGTTGACCGGTGTTCCCGGCTTTTTCACGCCGCGCGTTTTTGCGCCGTGGAAAATTCCCGGCGATCCGATGGCGGCAATCAGCCTTTATGACACGACACCGCTGGAGGAAACGCTTGCCGGCCTGGTGGATTTCGACCTGATCAATTCAGGCGCCATCCGGCTGAGCCTCGGTGCCGTCGATGTCATGAGCGGCAATTTCAATTACTTCGACAACAATCACTGCGCCTTTTCGGTCAAGCATGTCGCCGCCTCCGGCGCTTTGCCGCCGGGCTTTGCGCCGGTCGAGATCGACGGCCGTTTCTATTGGGACGGCGGCATCGTTTCCAACACGCCGTTGCAGCGGGTGCTTTCCGGACAGGAGCTGGAAACCGATCTGTGCATCTTCCAGGTCGATCTGTTCAGTGCCAAGGGGCCCTTGCCGAGGGACCTTTTCGATGTCGAGGCGCGGGAAAAGGAAATCCGCTTTTCCAGCCGCACCCGGCTCAACACCGATCAGTTCCGCAAACTTCAGTCGGTGCGCATGGCGGCCAAGCGGCTGATGGAAAAGCTGCCGCCAGAGCTGAAGGATGATCCGGACGCGCGGCTTCTCGAAAAGATCGGCAATGACTGCGCCGTCACGATGGTGCACCTGATCTATCGGCATAAGGCCTATGAAAGCGGGTCCAAGGACTATGAGTTCTCGCGGCTGTCCGTGGAGGAGCACTGGAAGGCCGGGCATGACGATGTGGTCGAGACGCTGAGCCATCCGGATTGGCTAAACCGCACGCGCCCGACCAACGGGATACGGGTTTTCGATCTTGCCGAGCAACGCCTGCGTGGGAAAAAGCCATGAAAATTGAAGATGTCGTTCGCAATGCCTTCGCCATGCCGCTGACCAGTCCGTCCTATCCGCCGGGACCATACCGGTTCGTCAACCGCGAATACATGATCATCACCTATCGCACCGATCCGGAAGCCCTGCGCCGGGTGGTGCCGGAACCGCTTCAGTTCGACGAGCCGCTGGTAAAATACGAATTCATCCGCATGCCGGATTCCACCGGCTTTGGCGATTATACCGAGTCCGGCCAGGTCATCCCGGTCACCTATAACGGCGTGCACGGCGGCTATGTGCACTCGATGTATCTGAATGACGACGCGCCGATCGCCGGTGGCCGCGAGATCTGGGGTTTTCCAAAGAAGCTCGCCGAGCCGTCGCTGACGCCGGTCAAGGACGCACTGGTCGGTACGCTCGATTACGGCGGCCAGCGGGTGGCGACCGCCACGATGGGTTTCAAGCACCGCACGCTCGACAAGGCGAAAATCCTCGAAAGCCTGAAGCAGCCGAATTTCATGCTGAAGATCATTCCGCATGTCGATTGCACGCCGCGCATCTGCGAGCTGGTCCGCTATTATCTCGAAGACCTGACGGTGAAGGGCGCCTGGGAAGGTCCGGGCGCGTTGGCGCTGTTTCCGCATGCGCTGGCGCCGGTCGCCGACCTGCCGGTGCTGGAAGTCAAATCCGCCGTCCACATCCTCTCCGACCTGACGCTGGGCCTCGGCGAAGTGGTCCATGATTATCTTGCAAAATAGGGAGTTAAAACCATGAAACTCAAGGACAAGGTCTGCATCGTCACCGGCTCGGCCAGCGGCATTGGCCTCGCGATCGCCAGGAAATACGTGTCGGAAGGCGCCAAGGTCGTCATCGCTGACCTCAAGCTTGAAGCGGCCGAAGCCACGGCCAAGGACTTGACCGCAATGGGCCCGGGCGAGGCGATTGGTCTTGCGATGGACGTGACCAGCGAAGACGCGGTCAATACCGGCGTCGCCGCCGTCGTGGCAAAGTGGGGCAGGGTGGATGTCCTCGTCTCCAATGCCGGCATCCAGATCGTCAACAAGATCGAGGACTACGCCTTTTCCGACTGGAAAAAGATGCTCGCCATCCATCTCGATGGCGCCTTCCTGACCACCAAGGCCTGCGTTCCGCACATGAAGGCGCAGAAGGGCGGGGCGATCATCTATATGGGTTCGGTGCATTCGCACGAGGCCTCGCCGCTGAAGTCGGCCTATGTCACCGCCAAGCACGGCCTGCTCGGCCTTGCCCGGGTCGTCGCCAAGGAGGGTGGGCCGGACGGTGTGCGTGCCAACGTCATCTGCCCGGGGTTCGTAAAGACGCCGCTGGTTGAAAAGCAGATTCCGGAACAGGCAAAGGCGCTTGGCATCTCGGAAGACGAGGTCGTCAAGAAGGTGATGCTCGGCGGCACGGTCGATACCGAATTCACCACGGTCGAGGATGTCGCGGAAGTGGCGCTGTTGTTTGCCGGTTTCGAGACCAATGCGCTCACCGGCCAGTCGCTTGTCGTCAGCCACGGCTGGTATATGCAATAATCAGCACCTGATCCGGCCGTGCTCTACATGGCCGGATCACGTTTGCGTCAATTTACGGTGTAGTCATTGCCTTACGCGGCAACTGACACAGATTTGTTTCCTCGGCCGGTCACGGTGAGAACGTGACATGAACCAAACGCCATCACAGCGCCTGCATGTCCTTGGGGCGTGATGGCGCACGCGTCAGGAGGAAAGTATGGAAACGCCGCAGATCACCCAGGCGATGATCAATGCCTATGACGAGTACACCCATCTGAGCCTCGACCGCCGCGCCTTCATGCGCAAGCTGACGGCGCTGACGGGGTCGGCAGCAACTGCGGCTGCGATCGCGCCGCTGCTCGCCGCCAATGGCGCGCAGGCTGAAATGATCCCGGAAGCGGACCCGCGCGTCAAAGCCGAGGATGTCACCTATCCCGGCGCCGGCGCAGACATGAAGGGCTATCTGGTGCGCCCCGCCGATGCGTCCGGCAAGCTGCCCGCCGTCATCGTCATCCATGAGAACCGCGGTCTCAACCCGCATATCAAGGACGTCGCCCGCCGCATGGCGCTGGAAGGTTTCGTTGCGCTTGCCCCGGATTTCCTGTCGCCCGCTGGCGGCACTCCTGCCGACGAGGACAAGGCCCGCGAAATGATCGGCGCGCTCGATGGCAAGCAGACGGTCGACAATGCGGTTGCGACCGTCACTTATCTGGAGGGCAATGACCTCACCACCGGCAAGGCCGGCGCCATCGGGTTCTGCTGGGGCGGCGGTCTGGTCAACAAGCTGGCCGTTGCCTCCCCCGACCTGAAAGCCGGTGTTGCCTATTACGGCGCCCAGCCGCCGGCCGCAGACGTGCCGAAGATCAAGGCGGCGCTGCTCCTGCACTATGCCGGTCTCGACGACCGCATCAACGCCGGCATTGACGCCTATAAAAAAGCGCTGACCGACAACGGCAAGGACTTCACCATCCACATCTACGATGGCGTCAATCACGCCTTCAACAACGACACCTCGGCGGCCCGCTACGACAAGGCAGCCGCCGATCTGGCTTGGGGGCGGACGGTGGAGTTCCTGAAGGCCAAGGTCGTCTGATACCAGGTCTCGATCATCGAGACTTGGTATGACCTATTGCAGCAACCGTTTGGCGGCTTCCGAAATCAGGCTGGCCAGCGCATGCTGATCGTTCTGGCGGCCGCTGCGCGTGCGCCAGACAAGGCCGATCTTGCGCGACGGCTGCGGCTCGGCAAAGGGAACGATCCGCATGCGGTTGCGGGTCTTTTCGTCGTTGACGGCGATCTCCGGGATCAGCGTGATGCCCATGCCGTGGCTGACCATCTGCAACAGGGTGGCCATCGAGGTCGCCCCGTAATTGGCAACGCGCCGGCCGGAGTGGATGCCGCAGACGGCGAGCGCATGATCGCGCAGGCAATGGCCTTCCTCAAGCAGAAGCAGCCGCTCGACATCGACCTTGTCCTCGGTCATCGGCGACATCAGGATGGTGTTTTCATCCTCGGTGCTGGCAATCAGGAACCGGTCCTCGAACAACAGTGAACTCGACAGGTTCTCCTCGTCGATCGGAAGCGCAACGATGACGCTGTCGAGCCGGCCGTGGCGCAGCTCGTCGAGGCAGGGGCCGGTCAGGAGCTCCTTCAGCTCGATCTGCAGGTTGGGATAGCGCTCGCGCACCAGCGGAATGAGCACGGGCACGAGATAGGGGGCGACGGTCGGGATGATCCCCAGCCGGTGTTTGCCTTCCAGAACCCCGGTGACCTGCCGAGCCTGTTGATAGAGCTGATCGATGCCGCCAAGCAGCTTGCGCACTTCCGGCAAAAGCGCCTCGCCCTCGCGCGTCAAAAGCGTCAGACCCTTGCCGCGCTCCACCAGCTTGACGCTGAGTTCGCGTTCCATTTCGGCGATCTGCGCCGACAGCGCCGGCTGGCTGACATTGACCATCTGGGCGGCCCGTCCGAAATGCCGGGCGCTGGCGAGCGCATCGAAATAACGCATTTGGCGAATGGTGATCATGATAGGTTTATCCTATCGATATTCTCATTAAATACAATTGGAAATTATGAAGTAGATGGAGGATGTTGCGGCGGAACCAATGAAATTGCATTTCAAACAGGAGGCAGAAATGGACGCCAAAGTCGATAAAACGGGCAAATGTCCGGTCATGCACGGGTCGCTCACCAGCAACTCGGGCGAGGGGACTTCGAACCGCGAATGGTGGCCCAATCAGCTCAACCTCAAGATTCTCCACCAGAATTCGGCACTCTCCGATCCGATGGGCACCGGCTTCGATTACGCCGAGGCGTTCAAGACGCTGGATCTCGCCGCAGTCAAGCAGGACCTCTTTGCCCTGATGACGGATTCCAAGGACTGGTGGCCGGCCGATTTCGGCCATTACGGCCCCTTCTTCATCCGCATGGCCTGGCATAGCGCCGGCACCTATCGCACCGGCGATGGCCGTGGCGGTGCATCGTCCGGTACCCAGCGCTTCGCGCCGCTCAACAGCTGGCCTGACAACGTCAATCTCGACAAGGCCCGCCGCCTTCTCTGGCCGATCAAGCAAAAATACGGCAACGCGCTCTCCTGGGCGGACCTTCTGATCCTGGCCGGCAACTGCGCGCTGGAATCGATGGGCTTCAAGACCTTCGGCTTCGGCGGTGGTCGTGCCGACGTCTGGGAACCCGAGGAGGATATCTATTGGGGCACTGAGCGCACATGGCTGGACGACAAGCGCTATAGCGGCGACCGTGACCTGGAAAACCCGCTGGCAGCCGTGCAGATGGGGCTGATCTATGTGAACCCGGAAGGCCCGAACGGCAATCCGGACCCGCTGGCCTCCGCCCGCGACATCCGCGAAACCTTCGCCCGCATGGCCATGGACGACGAAGAAACCGTCGCTCTCATTGCCGGCGGTCACACCTTCGGCAAGACCCATGGCGCCGGCGATGCGGCCCATGTCGGCCCGGAGCCGGAGGGAGCCGATATCGAGCAACAGGGTCTCGGCTGGGCCAGCAGCTACGGCAGCGGCCGGGGTGCCGATACGATCTCCAGTGGCTTGGAAGTCACCTGGACCTCGACGCCGACGCGGTGGAGCAACAACTACTTCTGGAACCTGTTCGGCTATGAATGGGAGCTGACCAAGAGCCCGGCCGGTGCGCATCAGTGGACCCCGAAGCATGGCATGGGTGCCGGCTCGGTGCCGGATGCCTTTGATGCCTCCAAGCGCCATGCGCCATCGATGCTGACCAGCGACCTCGCGCTGCGGGTCGATCCGGCCTACGAGAAGATCTCGCGCCGCTTCTACGAGAACCCGGATCAGCTCGCCGATGCCTTCGCCCGCGCCTGGTTCAAGCTGACCCACCGCGACATGGGTCCGAAGGTCCGTTATCTCGGTCCGGAAGTCCCGAGCGAAGACCTGATCTGGCAGGACCCCATCCCGGCCGTCAATCATGCGCTGGTCGATGCCGCCGATATTGCCGGCCTCAAGGAGAAGGTACTTGGCTCGGGCCTGTCGGTTTCCCAGCTTGTTTCGACCGCCTGGGCGTCGGCCTCGACCTTCCGCGGCTCGGACAAGCGCGGCGGTGCCAACGGCGCGCGCGTCCGCCTGTCGCCGCAGAAGAATTGGGAAGTCAACCAGCCGGATCAACTCGGCACCGTTCTGGCCGCGCTGGAAGGCATTCAGACGGACTTCAACAATGCCCAGACGGGCGGCAAGAAGGTTTCTCTCGCCGACCTGATCGTGCTGGCTGGTACTGCTGCCGTCGAAAAGGCAGCAAAGGATGCCGGCCATGATATTTCGGTTCCCTTCACGCCCGGCCGTACCGATGCGTCGCAGGAACAGACCGATGTCGAATCCTTCTCGGTGCTGGAGCCGGTTTCGGACGGTTTCCGCAACTATCAGAAGGTGAGCTTCACGGTATCGGCCGAGGAACTGTTGATCGACAAGGCACAGCTTCTGACGCTCACCGCGCCGGAAATGACGGTTCTTGTCGGCGGCCTGCGGGCGCTGAACGCCAACCACGGCCAGTCCCAGCACGGCGTCTTCACCCAGCGTCCGGGAACGCTGACCAACGACTTCTTCGTCAACCTGCTCGACATGGGCACGGTGTGGAAGGCGGCCTCCGAGAACAAGGAAGTCTTCGAGGGGCGTGACCGCGCAACGGGCGAACTGAAGTGGACCGCTACCCGCGTCGATCTCGTCTTCGGCTCGAATTCCCAGCTCCGGGCGCTTGCCGAAGTTTACGGCCAGAACGATGCAAAGGGCAAATTCGTCCGCGACTTCGCCGCCGCGTGGAACAAGGTGATGAACGCCGACCGGTTCGACCTCGTCTGATCCGGCTTGAGCGGTGCCGGCTGGGCAACGTAACGTCGGGATTTAATGAACCGGGCTCTGGAAAGAGCCCGGTTTCTCCATTGAACGGCCCGGAAAAGGCATTTTTGGCGTTAACCATGGCTTAATTGGCGTGTGATCTCCCCAAAAATGGTCCATTTCGGCCTCTTGGGCCTATATTCAAATTAGCGTATATATTCCCCGCAGCTCCTTTTGGGGTGGCGCATAGTGAGACTATATTGCAGTCGATTTTTACGGCCGCGTTTCATGGCCGGGTATCAATTTTAGCAGATACAAAGAGGCCGCGCCTCCGAAGGGAGCACGGCCTTTTTGCTTGTCCATTTGGTGGGCGCTTACCAGCCGGGCAGCATATGGCTCTGGCGCAGCCGCGGGTAACGCGGAAAATTCTTCATGTCGCCATCGAGATCATCGGTGCTGGTCGTCGGCGTGATGTTGTCGAGACAGGCGGTGATGTGATTGGTGATCGCGTTCGACAGCGAGGGCGAAAGGCCCGGCCGTTTCATGATGCCGATCTGCACCGGAGCGAGTGCCGGAAAACCATCCGCCTGAGTGAGAACCTTCATGCCGGTGCGCAGCGCGGATTCCGGCAGGACGGAAACGGCCATGCCGGCGAGCACCGCCGCGGCCACCACGGTGGACGACCAGCTGGTGAACAGGATCTGGTATTCCTTGCCGGTGGCATCGAGCGCCGAACAGGCGGCCTGCCGCCAGGCGCAGTCGCGTTTGCCGACGGCGAGCGGTACCGGTGCATTTTCCGGCAGGGGATGGTTGATCGAGCTTACCCAGCAGAGCGGCTCGGTTCGCACCACGTCGGATGCGCGGGCGCGCGGATTGTGCGTCACCAATGCGATGTCGAGGTCGCCCTTGGCCATTTTCTCGGCGAGGTCCACCGAGGGCTCGCAGACGATGAAGAGCTCGACATTCGGATGGGTCTTGGCAAAACGGACGATGATTTCCGGCATGTAGCGGTCGGCATAGTCGTCGGGCGTGCCGATCCGAAGCGTGCCTTCCAGCCGGTTGTCGTCGAAGGAGGCGATTGCCTCATTGTTGAGGCGGATCATCCGCCGGGCGAAATTGAGCAGCCGGTCGCCTTCCGTCGTCAGCCGATTACCGCGGCCATCCTTGGCGAAAAGCTGCTTGCCGATGCGCTCCTCCAGCCGGCGCATCTGCATCGAGACGGCCGATTGTGTCTTGAAAACACGATCGGCAGCCTTGGTGAAACTGCCGGTATCGGCGATGGCCACGAAGGTCTGCAATTGGTCGATATCGAGTGGTGCGGACATGATCCTGGTCCTCAAAAAAGAGCACTCATAAAATTGTTTGATGAATATCATTAGAAACATTCGTTGGACTGATCAATAAGGATTTGCGAATTTGGTCTGGCAAATCGCATTCAAGACCACTCCGGCGCGCCAATTGCACTGCCGGTCCACCAACACAGTTTCGACCCAACCCCCGCGCCGACCTCCCTGCGGGGGAAGGGTCGCTTCGTGCCCTGAAAAAGGAGTAAGCATCATGCGCACGACCGATCACGCACTTGACCTCACCCTCACCGGGAAGCTGTCCGCGACATCCCGCCAGACGGGGCTGACGGGCGTGCTGATGTCGGTATGGCGCCTGCTGCGAAACCGAAATGCCATCGGTAGCCTGCAGGATCTCGATGATCATCAGCTGCTCGACATGGGGCTCTGCCGCCATGAAGTGCGCGAGGCGATGACGTCGCCGTTCTTCGACGATCCGGGCCGCCACCTGACGCAGGCGTCCCGCAATCGGGCGAACACGTTTTACCGGAATGCGCGCCTCGATTGACGCATGCATTCGCTGCGCAGGCTGAGGTCCGAAAGGTCTCGGAACGGCGCAGCAGCTTAAAAGTTTTGTTGCGTGCCTCAGACGTTGAAAAACGTTCCCGCGCAACAGGGACGCGCAGCCGCCTCTGCGCGTTACCGTTCCCCGCAGGGTTAGAGCCAATTGCCCTGCTGCTTGCCCGGTGTCCGGTTCCCAAGACCGGTACCGGGCTTTTTCTTTTTTGGGGGCTTGAGGTGTCTGCGACGAGCCTCATTTGCCTGTCCACCGTCTTCTCCCCTGGCCAGGGCTCGGGGTCGGCATTTACGCCGCGCGATCCATGAGGGACGGACGCACTCTTACATTCTCCACATCTTGCGCTGCCGAAGGAAACTCCCAATATTCTGCCCATGATGTGGTTTCACTCGGGAGTGAGAACATGTTGGACTTTCTCGATTCTGACGATTTGGAGAAATTGAGCCGCGCAATCGATGCTCGCTGCAAGGAACTGAATATTCGGCCGGACAGCATTGATGGGCAGATGGTCGCAAGCCAGCTCCTGGGTTTGTTCCGAAGCGGCGTAACGGACGAAACGGACTTGGCCACCCACCCGATTGCGCTGGATATCGCGCCGGTCCGCGGATGACGGACGAGTGTGCAGGGAACAAATTCCCTCGTCCTTCGTTTCGCGCACGGAACGACGACGGGAGAAGCAAAATGCACCCGATTGAAATCTGCAATCCAACTGAAATTGAGTGGCAACCGGTGACCGTCAAGCTTCGCGGTGGCATCGAGAAGAAGGTATGTGGTCCGCTTCAGGGCTTTGAAATCTTGAGCCGGCACATGGTCAGCCCGAACAGCAACATCTGTGCGAACGCCGCACGGTGCTGTCGTCTGGCGATGGAACGGAAGATGACGCCCGAACAGGCCCGACAGGCTTTCATTGCCGCAACGATTGATCAAGAGTTACGCGCCAACTGAGGTCATGCCGCGCCCCTTTGGGCTTTTTATCCCGGGCTAGTCGCCCCCGCATTCATCTGAAGTGCAGGGGGGAGGTTGATGTCGCGAAGCTGCACCGAAGCCGAACGCCGGCATTTGTTCTGATGCGCCATTCCTGCCTCGACACGCGATTGCATCGGGCGTACAAATACGCGTATGGAGGGAGCCATGAGGGTGTTGTTTCTTGCCACTGCGGCGATCGCCGTTTTCACGGGGTGGACAGGCGTTTTCGCCGAGGATGCCGCGCGGCCGAAGCGGGCACTCAAGGTCGGCGATCCCAGCGATGCGCAGCAGATCGCGCCAGCATTATCAGACCGAGACTGCCCGGCGGGCCAAACATGTAGGCAATCGGGTAACCAGTCTGGTGTCCGCCCGACAGTGCGTTCATTGCTTGAGCAAAGCCCATCGTATGGCCGCCTGCCTGGGGCGAAGGATTGAACATCCGTTCCCGCTCTGCCACTGCCTTTCAGGTGGAAAAAGGACGCATCTGCAATGTTAAGGGTGGGCTTCCATGACATGCAACCGACATTTGACAAGCTTATTTGCTGCGGCTTCGCTGGGTGCGTTCATGGCACATGGTGCTGTTGCCCAATCGGCTGGGATAGCAATGCCAACTGACAGCCCCCGCGCCTATTTCGCTGTGTCCAATGGTACGTCAGCATCATTGGGGGAAACAATGAGGCTCAGCCGCGCATCAGCACACTTTTCCTTAATGAAAGGGGAAATGAAGCTGCAATACTCGGGCGAGCGGAAAAGCGATAGCGATACTGATACGGAATTCAGCGGCGACGTTTACCAGGTGCTAAACGCCGACGAGTTTTTCTCGCTGAACAAGGGTAGCGGCCTGTGTGATAAACCGATTCGGTGGGTAACCATCAGGGATTCAAGCGATACCATTGGCGAAGGAACCGTTCGCGTTGGCATGCTGAGCATCGACGACTGGCACAAGTATAATCCCAATTCACTCGGTGCGTGCAGCGCGGATTCATTCAAGCTGAAATAGTCTCCCTTCGGCTGCGTCCAAATTAAAAGATTCCACGAACGCAGACGCAGGAGGAAGACAAGCTTGGGGTGTCTTGCGCCCCTAGCCTGAACCGGCCTTACCTGAAGAAGCGGAGGGGAACCCCGGCCGGGGGAAAGGGGCAATCTGTTGTGGCCGGCCGGTGATGCCGGCTTTCCGAGCCGAGCCTCAGTATCTCCAATAGCAACGACACCCTTCGATCAAACGCTCGTGTTTTTGCGATACGTCTCGAACAGACCGTCGATGCTCTTTTGATATTCCTTCTGCGCTTCCAGCCCGCTGTCGAACATGCTGTTGAACATCTCGGTAAAGGGCGCCATCGGATTGGCGTCGGCGGGCTTTTTTTCCGGTTCCGGCGCCGCCTGCGGCTTTCCGCTCATCATGTCCTGAAACGCCTTGACGAAGGGGTTGGCCGCAAACATGTCGGGTGCCGTCTGCTGTTTTTCCTCCGGCTTTCCCATGCCGAAAAAGCCCTGCATCGCCTGCGTGAAGGGATTGTCGAACGGATTTGGTGCGGGCTGCGGTTTCTTGATGAAACCGGAGGCTTCGAGCCACGGCTTCATCATCGCTTCCATCGGCGTGTTGGCAAACGGGTTCTGCATCCCGCCCATCTGTCCCGAGGCCTGCTTGAACAGTCCGCCCATGATGGCACTCGCCATCACCGGCAGCATCTGCTTGTAGATTTCCTGGCCGATACCGGTCATCTGGGCCGCCTGTGCAGAGACGGCCTGCAGCATATCCTTGGAGCCGAAAAGCTGGTTGAGAACGGTATTGCCGTCAGCCACGCCCTGGGGCGTAAACGCCTTGCTCAGATCCTCGAAATATTGGGCGTAGGTGCCGCTCGACATGGCGGTGAGGAAACTGCTGAAATCATAGGGATTGGCGGTGTTGCGCTTGAGCGCGGTGGAAAAGGCCGGCATCAGCGCTGCCGTCGCCTTGGCCATCTGTTCCTGCGCGAGGCCGAACTGCTTGGCCATCACGTCCATGGCATTGCCGTTCTGCGCCTGCATCATCATGTCAAACAGCGGAATCATGTCCAGTCCTCTCCTGCAGGCGAAACGACGCATGTCGTTGCACTATAACGGGAATAAGACAGGTGGAAACTGCTTTTTGTCGGTTGGGGCAAAGCCTAGTATTGGTAGTCGGCAAACACCGGCTCGACCGATCCGTTCCAGCGTCCTTTGTAAAGCGCCAGAAGGTCTTCGGCGAGCGTCGCCTTCTTGGCCAGCACTTCGTCGAGCGGGGCAAGGAAGATGCTTTCATCCACCTCGTCGCCGTTCAGCCGGTTGCGGTTTTTGAGGCCAAGCCGGGAAATCGACAGCACTTCGCGGGCAACATCGAACAGGGAGATGCCGCGATGCGTGGCCGAAAGGCCCTGTGCCGGGACCGCATTGCGCATGGCAAGTGTGTCTTCATAGGTCCAGTCGCGGGTCAGGTCTTCGGCGGCGTCGAGCGCTGCGTCGTCATAGAGCAGGCCGACCCAGAAGGCCGGCAGCGCACAGATGCGCCGCCATGGACCGCCGTCGGCGCCGCGCATTTCCAGGAAGCGCTTGAGGCGCACATCCGGAAACAGCGTTGAGAGATGGTTGGTCCAGTCGCCCATATTGGGCTCCCAGTCGGCAAGCTCGCCCTTCAGCGCGCCGTTCATGAACTGGCGGAAGGTCACATGCGTGCAGTCGTGATACTTGCCGTCGCGCACGACGAAATACATCGGCACGTCGAGCGCCCATTTGACGTAGTCCTCGAACCCGAAATCCGCGTTGAAGACCGCGGGCAGAACGCCGGCGCGCTGGTTGTCGGTATCGCGCCAGATATCGCCGCGCCAGGACAGGAGCCCGTTCGGCTTGCCGTCGGTAAAGGGGGAGCTTGCAAACAGCGCCGTCGACAGCGGCTGCAGCTTGAGCGACACCTGCATCTTGCGGCGCATGTCCTGTTCGGACGAGAAGTCAAGGTTCACCTGGATCGTGCAGGTGCGATACATCATGTCGAGGCCCTGCGTGCCGACCTTCGGCATGTAGCGGCTCATGATGTCGTAGCGCGATTTCGGCATGCGCGGCGTTTCCGCCAGCGTCCATTTCGGCGAGCCGCCGATGCCGAGGAAGCGGATGCCGAGCGGCTCGGCGATTTCGCGCAGCACCGCCAGGTGGCGGTTGGATTCCTTGCAGGTCTGGTGCAGGTTTTCGAGCGGCGCGCCCGATAACTCGAATTGCCCGCCGGGTTCCAGCGAGATGGCGCCCTGACCGGACTGTTCGGCGAGGCCGATGATGTTGCCGGCGTCGATGATCGGCTCCCAGCCGGTCTTTTCCGCCATGCCGTTCAGAAGGGCCGAGATGCTCGCTTCGCCAAAATAGGGAACCGGGCTGTTGTCGGCCTTGAAGAAGGCGAACTTCTCATGCTCCGTGCCGATGCGGAACTTATCCTTCGGCTTGTTGCCCTGAGCCAGATACTCGGTCAGGTCTGCAAGCGCGGTAACCGGCGTCTGGTCGGTGGTGTCTCTGGCCATGGGCGTCTTCTTTTGAACGGGCGGAACCTGCCGGACGGCAGACATCAGGAGGGTGATTGAACCGGTTTCAAGTGTGGTGCAAGTGAAATTGTTTCAAGGCCGGTTCAAATTTTTAACACCTCGAAATGACGTAAGTTCCTTACTGCCTAATTCTTAAGGCCGGAATCGATTCCAGGAAAAATTATGCAGCAAATTTAAAGTGCTACAGCGGCCTTTGCGCGTCATGAACGGGGCGCGGCGCTGTCCTTCCTACTGCCAGTCGCCAATCGATGCCTGGATCACCGCCATCGCTGCCACGGCCGCCGTATCCGCCCTTAGAATCCGCGGTCCGAGCGGAATGGCGGTGACGAAATCAAGACTGCGCAGCAGAGACCGTTCGCTCTCCGAAAAACCGCCCTCGGGGCCGATCAAGAGCGCCAGTTTGCGTTCTTTCACCGCTGCCAGAACCGGCAGAGGATTTTGCCCGGCATCGCCCTCGTCGCAAAAGATGATCCGGCGGTCGTTCGGCCAGCCGTTCAGAATGTCTTCCAGCTTGCGCGGCTCGGTGACATCCGGAATTCCGAGAACCCCGCATTGCTCGGCGGCCTCTATGACATTGGCCCGGACCCGCTCGAGATTGCTGATCTTGCCCTGAACATGCTGGGTCATCACCGGCTGGAGCAGGCCGGCGCCCATCTCCACGGCCTTCTGCACCAGATAATCGAGCCTGCCGACTTTGAGCGGTGCAAACAGATAATGCAGGTCGCACGGTGCCGGCTGCGGGCGGGCCTGTTCGGTGGCCGTGAGGAAAAGCCGCTTCTTGGTCGGAAATGACAGCTCAGCCTGCCATTCGCCGTCCTGCCCGTTGAAGACGAGCACGGCATCGCCTGCCTCGAACCGCAGCACATTGACGAGATAGTTGAATTGCTCCCGGCTGGCTTCGTAGATCGTGCCCTTTGCGAGCGGCACGTCGATGAAAAGCCGCTGCATGCGGAAATTGGCGCGCATAGATCAGACCCTAGAGACTCGTACTATAAATGAGGCACATTCTGTTGCCTGAAATCGGCCGCCCACTGCGTCGGATGGCTTGACCGATGGGTCGGCATCGCTCCGCGCCATCGCTTCTAGCGGATCGGCCGATTTGAGACAACAGAATGCGCCTCATTTATCGTACGAGGCGCTAGATGAAGAATACCGCGAAAACCATGTAGACCGCCGCCGACAAGAGCGCCGAAACCGGAACGGTGATAACCCAGGCCGCAACGATTGTCATGAAGTGCGAACGCCGCACCAGACGGCGCCGGTGCAATTCTTCCGGGCTGTGCTGTACGCGCCGCTCGAAGTCCAGGTGCCCGGTCTTCTGACGCACGTACTCCAGGCGCCGCTTGGAGTTGCGGGTGAACCATTCCCGGAAGAAGCCGATGCCGAAAACCGCGCCGACCGCAGTGTGCGTGGTCGAGACGGGCAGGCCGAGCGATGTCGCCAGGATGACGGTGATCGCCGTCGCTAAAGCAACGCAGAAGGCGCGCATCGGATTGAGCTTGGTGATCTCCTCGCCGACGACGCGGATGAGCTTCGGCCCGAACAGCAGCAGGCCGCAGGAGATGCCGAATGCCCCGATCAGCATCACCCACAGCGGCACATAGGTGGTCTTCACGATGGCGAGGCCATTGACGTTTGCGACGATCGCCGAAAGCGGCCCGACGGCATTCGAGACGTCGTTTGCGCCATGTGCAAAGGAGAGAAGCGCCGCCGACAGGATCAGCGGCATCTGGAACAGCTTGCGCAGCGACTGGTTGCGGTTGTCGAGCCCCTGAGCCTGGCGGACGATCCACGGCCTGCTGGCAATGACCGTCACCGCGGCGACTGCCAGGCCGATCAGAATGCCGCTCGTCAGCGAGACGTTCACTGCCTTTTCGAGGCCGATGACAGCAAAATACGTGGCGAACGCGCCGGTCATCACGGCAATCAGGATGGGCGTCCAGAAAATGGCCGCGTCGATCTTGTCTTCACGGTAGATGATGAAGGTCTTGATGAACGCCAAAAGCAGGGCGGCAATCCCGCCGCCAAGGATTGGCGAAACTGTCCAGCTTGCGGTTATTCCCGCCAGCGATACCCAGTGGATCGAGGAGAAGCCGGCCGCTGCAACGCCGGAGCCGAGAATACTGCCGACGATCGAGTGGGTGGTTGAAATCGGTGCGCCGGACCAGGTCGCGATGTTGATCCACACGGCCGCCGAAATCAGCGCTGCCATCATCACCCAGACGAATGTCCCGCCGGAGGGCATCTGTGCTGCATCGACGATACCGGCCTCGATGGTAGAAACAACGCGCCCGCCAGCGAACACGGCGCCGGCAATCTCGAAGATGGCAGCGATGATCAATGCCGTCGTCATGGTGATCGCCTTCGATCCCACAGCCGCGCCGACATTGTTGGTCACGTCATTGGCGCCGATGTTCATGGCCATGTAACCAGCGACCGCGGCGGCAGCGAGGATGATCAGATATTTGGGCTCTTCGGAGACGTAAGCCGCGGCAAAAATCACGCTGACCAGCATGAACAGAAGCCCGAGACCGACACCGGCCCATGGCCGCAGGACATGGTGCGTCGCTTGCTCGGTGAGGGTGACCTTGTCCAGGTATTTGTCGAGTGTCGGTTTTTCGAGGCTCGGGCGCGGTTTTGTCACCGTCTGTTCTCCAGTTCAGTCTGCCTGCTACCGCATAATTCCTTAAACCGGAAAGGAATTAAGAAAAAAATTGTGCAGCGGTTTGAAGTGCTACAGCGATCTGTGCGTGTGATGAACGACGCGCGGCGCAGCGGGACCGGGCATGCCTCGCGTCGTTCTATCCAGCCGCGTTGAAAGATTTATTGCACAGCGGTTTTCGCAGGCGAAGTCATCGTGGCAAGCAGGCGCTGTTCGAAACTGAGGATAATATCCTTGAGCATCGGTTCTGCAACGCGGCTGGCACCTTCGGCAAAGCTTACCCACTCTATTTTCCGGCTGCCTTTTTCCGGGAAGTGCTTCAGCATGTCGAGCACGATCAGCGGGTAGACCTGAACCATACACTGGACTTTCAGGCCCTGATCCATGCCTTTGTCATACATGTAGAAGCCGATCCGCTCGGCACCGGTCTCACCCTTGACGCCGGCCTCTTCATAGGCCTCGCGTTCGGCAGCCTCATGACACATCTTGCCTTCCATCGGCCAGCCCTTGGGGATGACCCAGCGACCCGTGTCACGGCTGGTGATCAACAGCATCTCAGGCGCCGCGCTCTTCTTCTTGAACCGGTAGCACAGCGCGGCACACTGCATTCGCACCGGACGGCGAAACATCAGGCGGACGTCAGTGACAATGCGGTTCAGAATGTTCAACGTCGGGGCATCCTTTCACAGAAGAGAATCAACTCGCGGTAATATCGTTCCAATATGCTCGCTTTAAACGGCCTGTAAACGCGCAGATTTGGTGAGGTACATATAGTTATCGCGGCGCTCCGGATGAAGGGGGCGACAACGCGCAAGACGGGCAATTTAATGAGATTGCGCCACCGGAATGTGCCGATAGCGGCTCTTATAGAGCATGTTTGCGGCATTGACGAGACCCGCATGGAAATTTGCCCGGCGCGTGTCTTTTGTGTCGCTCGGCTCAGGGGCCGGTCTGGTGATCGCGCTGCTGCAGTCTCAATTGCGAAATGCGGGCCCATTCGCCGGAGCGCTCGGCATCCCGGGTTGCGGTGATGATGAAGTCGATATGGGCTTGCGCTGCTTCTCGCGCCTGCGCCGGGTTGCCGGCCATGATGGCCTCATAGATTGCCTCGTGCTGGGCAAGCAACATGTCGCCGGCACCCGGAGCTGCGAAAAGCACTTCCCGGCTGAAGAAGATACCGCCGCTCAAAAGCCGGTAGCAGGCGCGCAGCGTGTGCAGCAGGATGATGTTGTGGGCGCATTCGCCGATGGCGCTGTGCAGATCGACATCGGTCTTCAGCCCGCCCTCGGCAGAACCTGAAAGATGCGCTGCCCGCATTTCTTCCATGATGCGCGTCAGCATGTCCCGGTCGAAGCGGGTGGCGCGGCGTGCGGCAAGTTCCGCCGTCATCCCCTCCAGCTCACGGCGATATTCGAGGTAATCCTGTGTCGCTTTCTGGTGCCGCGAGATCAGGTCGATCACCGGTTTGGAAAACACCTGGCCGATGACATCGGCGACGAAAGTGCCGCCGCCGTGGTGGCTGACGAGCAGTCCGCGCGCCTCCAATTCCTTCAGCGCCTCGCGCAGGATCGGACGCGAAACGTCGAAGCGGCGCGACAGGTCCCGTTCGCTCGGCAGCCGCTCGTTGTCGCGCAGCACGCCCTCGAGGATCAGAAGTTCGATCTGCTGAATGATTTCGCCGGAGGTCCGGGTGTGAGGGATGCGGGCAAAGGCATCGATGGTGTCGTCAGTCACGGCAGCTCTCCTTGGCGCCAACTTAGTCACCTGCTGCAAAGTGGTCAATTTCTTTTGCCACTTTGCGGCGTCATGCCAAAAGAAAGTGTGGCCTGCGTCAAAGCGTCCTTTCCCTTTTGCTCACCCTGTTGATAAGACGGTTCTGATTGACGCGTGAGAGGGGAAAACGCTTCATGGCCAAACGCAGTTTCGCATTTCCGCCGGCTCCTGCCCGCGCACAGGCGCTGGGTGAAATCCACTCGCGTCCATATGCGCTGGTGACGACGCCGCGCGTCATCTTCCAGCTTGCCTTCATGACCGATGGCGGCTCGGCGGTTGATCATGCCGTTCTTTCAGAGCTTTCGCGTGCCCGCGGCGTCTCGCCGCCGAGCCGCGAGGCTAATCATCACGCATTGTCCTGGGGGCAGGGCAGCTTGCGCTGGGAGCGGCACACCGAATTCTCGACCTATTTCTGGGACGGTGTCATTCCCGACCGGTTTGGCGGCGAGGTCACCAACCATCCCTTCGGCGACGGGTTTTCGCCGCCGGGAACGCTGATTTCCGGCATTCGCCTGGAAATCCGCCCGGATTCGGAGGAAACCCGCGCGGCGATGAGCGCGTTCGATCCGACCAGCCTCTGTTATAGCGACGTCAAGAGCGGCCAGGCCGTGGTGCTCACCGATTTCCGCCAGAACGGCGACGGCCTGACGCAGATCCTCGTCATCGACCACGGCATGACGGAGGCCGGAACAGGTGCGCTCGTCCAGCGGCTGCTCGATATCGAAACCTATCGTACTTTGGCAATGGTCGGACTGCCCCTGGCGCAGTCGCTGTCGCCGGATATCCGCCGGATCGAGGACGGGCTGACCGGTGTTACCCAGCGGATGCGCACCAGCGCCCGGGAAAAAGCCGACGAGATGTTGGCCGAGATCACGCTCCTGGCGGCCGAACTCGAAGCGGGTGCTGCGCTCAGCCTTTACCGTTTCGGCGCCAGCCGCGCCTATTACGGCATCGTCCAGGAGCGTATTCGCTCGCTGATCGAAACCGGCGTGCCGGGCTATGAGACACTCGGCACCTTCCTCGAACGGCGCTTGGCGCCAGCCATGCGGACCTGCCAGTCGGTGGAGGAACGTCAGGCCAACCTGTCGCGCAAGCTGACCCGCGCCACAGCACTGCTTCGAAGCTGGGTGGATGTCGAGCTGGAGCGGCAAAACAGTGCGCTGCTCAATTCGATGGATCGCCGCGCCAAGCTGCAGCTGCGTCTGCAGCAGACGGTCGAAGGTCTCTCCGTCGCCGCGATCTCCTATTATGTCGTCGGTCTCTTCGGCTATCTTGCCAAGGCACTGGAAAGCGAGGGTGTTCCGGTGAAGTCGAGTGTGCTCACCGGTTTCTTTGTGCCTGTTGCCGTACTGGCGATGTGGCTGGTGGTGCGGCGCATCCGCAAGCACCATGCAGACGAGGACCGCGAAACCCTTTAAGTTTCACAGGATATTCGAAACGAATCGACCTGTGCGACACCATGGCAAAAGCGGCAAAAGCGGCAAAGAAAGCAAAACTCGACCGGGACGGCCTGACCGCCCTCGGTCTGGAAAGGCTTATCGAGATTGCTCTGGACGAGGCAGCCCTCAACACCTCCTTCAAGAAACGGCTGAATGCGGCGCTCGCCGGGATCAGCGGTGCTGCGGGCGTGGCCAAGCTGATCGACAGCCGCCTTACCGCGCTCGAAAAGTCGAGCACGCGCATCCGCTGGCAGAAGGAACGGGCCTTCGGCAACGATCTCGACAGCATCTCGGCCAGCATCGTCAAGGAGTTCGGCGCAGTCGATCCCGGCATGGCGCTGGAGCGGCTGATCCGTTTCGTCCTCGGCTACGACGGTATCGCCGAGCGGGTCAACGATTCCAGCGGACGGATCGCCGGCATCTATATGCAAGCCAGCGAGGCTGCCGGCCACCTCGCGCTGCTCGTGCCGGCCGACCAGCAGGCGCGCATCCCGGCCTTGATCACGCCCGGCCTGCAGGGCATGGACTATCACGGCGTCAAGACCTTGGTTGCGGTGCGGATCGCAGCCGCGCTGTCGCCGGATGTGCTGAAATCCTGGGACGAAACGCTGGCTGCAGCGATGAAGATACCGGCCGGCACGACTTTTCTGCCGGCCATCGTTTACGTGCGCCGTGCTATTGCCGATGCGTGCGGCGATCTCGATGCTTACGTGGCGATCGAGGACAGCCTGCCGGAGCCATTGCGCGAGCCGGCAGTTATTGCCGAGCGGCTGCATTCCGCCGGCCGTTTTGCCGAGGCGCTGATCTGGGTGCGTAAACCCCGCACGTCGCGGATCGGCTTTTCGCGCCGCGCCGAAATCCTCAGCGGCGACCTGAAGCCGTTGCCGAACAAGGACCGGCTCGAGGCGGCCATTCTCGACGGGCTGAAAGACCGCGGGGCGTCGCAGGCCATCCGCTGGAAAGTTTTCGAACAGAGCCTCGATGCCGGAATGCTGCGCGAATATATCGCCAAGGCCGGTGATTTCGAGGAATTCGAGGCGCTTGATAAGGCATTCGCCTTTGTCGAGCACGCCCGCGAACCGCATGCAGCGCTACGGTTTTATCTCGCCTGGCCACGGCTCGATCTTGCGGCGCGCTATGTCGTTGCCCGATGGGGTGTCTGGGAGGGGGAATTCTACGAGTTTCTGTTGCCTGCAGCCGAGGCCTTCGAAACCGACTATCCGGCGGCGGCAACCGCGCTCTACCGCGCGCTGCTCGACCGCATTGTTGGCCGTGGCCTGTCGGAGGCCTATGGAGAGGGCGCGGACTATCTGGCCAGGCTCTCGGCATTGGCAAAGCGTCCCGGCGGCAATGACGGTTTGATGGCGCATGCCGACTATGTAGCGGAGTTGCGAAGGCAGAATATCCGCAGGCATGGTTTCTGGGACCGCATCCCGCCGGAAACCTACCGCTCCCAATAGGGCTCCGGTCCATAAAGCCCGGCGAGATAATCGATGAACAGCCTGACCTTGACCGGCAGGAACTGGCGGCTGGGATAGAGCGCCGAAACGAACAGGTTGCGAGATCCCTCCCAGCCGGGCAGGACCTGCACGAGCTTTCCCGATTTCAGGTCACTGCCGACATCCCAGGTCGAGCGCAGCGCAATGCCGGCACCCGACAACACCGCTTCACGCACCACTTCCGAGGAATTGGTGATCAGCCGGGCCTGCGGCCTGTAGCTCATCGAACCCGCCTCGCTTTCGAGCTTCCAGATGTCGTGATTGTGCTGGCGAAGGCAGATATGGTCGCCGAGATCGTCAATGGTGTCCGGCATGCCGTATCGCGCGATATAGGCCGGCGACGCGCAGAGAATACGCCGCACCGGCACCAGCTTGCGCGCGACCAGCGTCGAATCACTCAGTTCGCCGATGCGGATGGCCAGATCGAAACTCTCCGCGACGATATCGGTGAATTCGTCCGAGAGCACGATGTTGAGAATGAGATCGGGATGCGCTTCGATGAAGCGGGCCAGGTGCGGCGCTACATGCATGCGGCCGAAGGAGGTCGGCGCGGTGATGCGCAGCGTGCCCTGCGGCTGGCCGGAGCGGCCGGAAGCAAACGCCTCGGCCTCCTCGATGCCGGCCATGATCCCGAGCACGCGGTCGTGAAACCCCTGTCCCGCTTCGGTCAGCGATATCTGTCGTGTGGTCCGCTGAAACAGCCGCGTGCCGAGCCGGTCTTCCAGGCGCTTGATGCGTTTGGAGACGACGGCCGGCGAAAAACCCAGCGCCCGTCCGGCTGCCGACATGCTGCCGGCGGCAACGACGCGCGTGAAGACCTCAAGATCGCCTAGATTTGTCATCAATCTTGACCATTGTTTCGGAAACAGAAAAACTGATTAACATTTGCTGCGTCATGATGAAAGTGGTAAAGAAAAAATACCAATCATGCCGCAATGGAAATGCGCCGGGAGGCCGATATGCCGGAGACGATTGCCTTTCTGGAGCCGAAACCATCCGTGCTGGCGCGCCGTGATGCGATCATCGAGGATCTCGCCGATATCCTGCCTGCGGGCTGCCTGATCAGCGAAAACCGCGGGCTGGTACCGTTCGAGACCGATGCCTTCATCGCCTACCGCCAGGTGCCTTTGGCCGTCGTCCTGCCGGAAACCACGGCGCAGGTGGCGGCGGTTTTGAAATATTGCAGCCGCTACGGCATTCCCGTCGTGCCGCGCGGGGCGGGCACCTCGCTGTCGGGCGGCGCCATTCCGCAATCCGACGCGGTGGTCATTGGCCTTTCAAAGATGTCGGGCATCCTCGATATCGATTTTGCCAACCGCACCGCTACAGTGCAGGCGGGTGTCACCAATATCAACATTTCCGAAGCGGTATCCGCCGACGGTTTCTTCTATGCGCCGGACCCGAGTTCGCAGCTTGCCTGCACCATAGGCGGCAATATCGGCATGAATTCCGGCGGCGCCCACTGCCTGAAATATGGCGTGACCACCAACAATCTGCTGGGCGTCAAGATGGTATTGTTTGACGGCACGGTAATCGAGCTGGGCGGCAAGGCACTGGATGCGCCGGGCTATGATCTGCTCGGCCTCGTCTGCGGCTCGGAAGGCCAGCTCGGCATCGTCACCGAGGCGACGGTGCGGCTGCTGGCCAAGCCGGAAGGAACCCGACCCGTGCTGTTCGGCTTCATGTCGTCGGAAGAGGCGGGGACTTGCGTCGCCGAAGTCATCGGTTCCGGCATCATCCCGGTTGCCATCGAATTCATGGACAAGCCGGCGATCGGCATCTGCGAGGCGTTTGCACAGGCCGGCTATCCGATGGATGTCGAGGCGCTGCTGATTGTCGAGGTCGAAGGATCGGACGCCGAGATGGAGGCGATGCTGGCAAGCATCATCGAAATTGCCCGCCGCCATGGCGTTGTAACCATCCGCGAAAGCCAGTCGGCCACGGAAGCGGCGTTGATCTGGAAAGGCCGCAAATCCGCCTTCGGCGCCACCGGCCGCATCGCCGACTATATCTGCATGGATGGAACGGTGCCGCTCAGCCAGCTTTCCTACGTATTGAAGAAAACCGGCGAGATCATCGATGGCTACGGCCTGCGCGTCGCCAACGTATTCCACGCCGGCGACGGCAACATGCATCCGCTGATCCTCTACAATATCAACGATCCGGAAGACGCGGCACGCGCCGAAGCGGCGGGCAACGATATCTTAAAACTCTGCGTCGATGCCGGCGGCTGCCTGACCGGCGAGCACGGCGTCGGCATCGAGAAGCGCGACCTGATGCTGCACCAGTTTAATCAGGCCGATCTGAACCAGCAGATGGCCGCGCGCGCCGCCTTCGATCCGCAGTGGATCATGAACCCCTCCAAAGTCTTTCCGCTGGAAGGGCGCCCGGCCGCATGAGCATGAACTTTAAACCGACATCAGAAACGGAAGCCGCCGATATCGTCCGGCAGGCCGCCGAGGCAGGAACACCTCTTGCGATTATCGGCGGCGGCACGCGACCGGGCCTTGGAAACCGTGTTCGGGCGGAGCAGGTCCTGTCGGCGCGAGAGCTCTCCGGCATCGTCAGCTACAATCCGGCCGAGATGACGATGAGCGCCAGGGCGGGAACGCCGATGGTCGAGATCGAAGCGGCGCTCGCTGAAAACCGCCAGATGCTGGCTTTCGAGCCGATGGATCATCGCGGCGTCATGGGCACGAGTGGCCAGCCGACCATCGGCGGTGTCTTTGCCGCCAATGTCTCCGGCCCGCGCCGCATTGCAGCCGGTGCAGCGCGCGATCACCTGCTCGGCATTCGTTTCATCAACGGATTGGGCGAGGCAATCAAATCCGGCGGCCGGGTAATGAAAAACGTCACCGGGCTCGATCTCGTCAAGCTGCTCTGCGGCTCGCACGGTACATTGGGACTGTTGACCGAAGTGACGTTCAAGGTCCTGCCTTTGCCGCCCGCTGCAGCCACCATCGTGGCTTTCGGCCTCGACGATGCGCAGGCCGCTGCCGCCATGGCGCATGCGCTGGCAATGCCGGTCGAGGTTTCGGGCGCGGCTCACCTGACGGAGAGCGTCCGCTACCGTTTCATCGGCAGCAGCCATCCGGAGGGGGCAGCGACCGTCCTTCGGCTTGAAGGACTGCCGGCCTCGGTTCCTGTCCGGGCTGAAAAACTCAAGGCCGCCTTCGCTGAGGTCGCGCCCGCGACGGTGCTCGACAAGGAGGCAACGGAAAAGCTGTGGCGGGACATCCGCGATGTCAAACCCTATGCGGACGGCACGCAAAAGCCACTCTGGCGCGTTTCCGTTGCTCCGACGGCCGGCCATCAACTGGTCGCCGCCTTGCGTCTGCAAACCGGCGTCGATGCATTCTACGACTGGCAGGGTGGCCTCGTTTGGCTGCGCATGGAGGCCGACGCCGAAGCAGACTTGCTGCGCCGCTTCATCAAGGGCATCGGCGGCGGCCATGCAACGCTGGTGCGGGCGTCGGATGCGGTGCGCGGTGTGACGCCGGCTTTCGAGCCGGAGCCACCGGGCGTTGCCGCTCTGTCGGCGCGGATCAAGGAAAAGTTCGATCCCAGGGGGATTTTCAACCCGGGGAAGATGGGGTGAGGGAATGATGAATATGCCGCGCACTGACAGCACAGAGGTCTGCGCCTGATGCAGACCAGCTTCACTCCCGCTCAGCTCGCCGATCCGCATGTCGCAGAGTCCGAGGCGATCCTGCGCAAATGCGTACATTGCGGCTTCTGCACCGCCACCTGTCCGACCTATGTGACGCTCGGCAACGAACTCGACAGTCCGCGCGGGCGGATCTATCTGATCAAGGACATGCTGGAAAACGGCCGTGCGGCCGATAAGGAGGTGGTCACCCATATCGACCGCTGCCTGTCCTGCCTTGCCTGCATGACCACCTGTCCGTCCGGCGTCAACTATATGCATCTGGTCGATCATGCCCGTATCCATATCGAGCAGACCTACAGGCGCCCCTTGAAGGACCGGCTGGTGCGCAGCGTCCTCGCAGCGGTTCTACCCTATCCCGGGCGGTTCCGGCTGGCGTTGCAGGCTGCCCGGCTCGGCCGGCCATTCGCGGCGGCGATGAAGCGGCTGCCCTTCCTGAAGGCGTTTGGCGTCATGCTCGACCTCGCGCCATCGGACATCGCTCCGGCGTCCGCCGCTTCCGCGCCCGGCATTCGTGCTGCCCAAACGGAGAAACGCGGCAGGGTCGCCATTCTCACCGGCTGCGCCCAGCCGGTGCTGAAGCCGGGGATCAACGAGGCGGCGATCCGGCTGTTGACCCGGCTCGGCGTCGAGGTCGTGGTGCCGCAAGGCGAGGGCTGTTGCGGGGCGCTCGTGCATCATATGGGCCGCGAGGAGCAGGCGCTTGAGGCTGCCCGCCGCAATGTCGATGTCTGGGTGAAGGCAGCGGATACGGGCGGGCTCGATGCGATCATCATCACTGCATCCGGCTGCGGCACCACCATCAAGGATTACGGCCATATGCTGAGGCTCGATCCGGCCTATGCCGAGAAGGCCGCCCGTGTCTCGGCCTTGGCCAAGGACATCACCGAATATCTGGCGACGCTCGACCTGCCGCCGCAGGAGCCGAAAGACATGACCGTCGCCTATCATTCCGCCTGCTCGATGCAGCACGGCCAGAAGATCACCATGGCGCCGAAGCTATTGTTGCGAAATGCCGGTTTCACCGTCCGCGATCCGGCCGAGGGCCATCTCTGTTGCGGCTCGGCCGGAACCTACAACATCCTGCAGCCGGAGATTTCAGCGACGCTCAAGGCCCGCAAGGTGAAGAACATCGAGGCGACCAAAGCCGATATCATCGCCACCGGCAATATCGGCTGCATCACCCAGATTGCCAGCGGCACCGCCATGCCGATCCTGCATACCGTCGAATTGCTGGACTGGGCCTATGGCGGCGAAAAGCCGGCCGCAATTCAAAAATGAAGCGAGACGCCGAGATTGACCGCATTGGTGATGACGTTGGTTTTCAGGCGGTCGCCACTGTCGATCGGCACGTCGACGAAAGAGTAGTTGCCCTTGTATTCGCCAAACACCGACCAGCGTTCTGAAATCTGGTAGGAAATGCCAGCCTGTGCCTGAAGGGTCATGCCGCCGAATTCATAGTCGAACGTCTTGCCGGATGGTCGGGTGACCTCGACATGGGGCACATTGATGCCCACGCCGGCACCGATATAGGGCGTCCATTTCCGGTCCGGTTTCTGGATGCGATAGATGGCGTTCAGCGTGAGCAGATTCAGGCCATCGGTAAATTCGAAATGGGTCCATCCTGGCGTCTTGCCGAAGGTCTCGTCGTCCGCATAGACTTTGGCATGGGTATAGTCGATCGACAGGCCGAGATTCGGCTTGCCGAGGTCGGTCAGCCACCAGATGCCGCGCACGCCGTAATATTGCGGCGACTTGAAGGAGTTGCCTTCCCAGCCAGCGGTAAAATCCGTGCCGTCTGACACATTCACGTTGCTATGTGGTGCCGTCTGATATCCACCGTAGACGGAAATCTGCAGATCTTCCGCTCTGGCGGAGCCGAAGTTTGCAAGAACGAGAAACGCGGAAGAAAGGGCTATCGCCCGGCCGGTGTCGAAAAACATGTCCATCCTCAGCCAACGTCAACTGAGAAAGACATATATTTCAGGGGCAACAGCGGTGTGACACGCTGCTGCAACTGAAACAAAAAAAGCGCCCGTCCAGGCGGGCGCTTTCAATCGTGCATGGCTGAAAGATCAGCCGCCAAAGATCGTGCGCAGGATATCGACGCCACGGTCGTCATAGGAAACATCGCCCTGCTTGTTGCCGGGGCCGATGACGATCACCTTGGTGCCGATCGAGGCGCGCTCGTAGAGATGCTCGACATCCTTGTTCATCATGCGGATGCAGCCGGACGACATGTTGAGGCCGATCGTCCAGGGCTGGTTGGTGCCGTGGATGCGGAAGCCGGAATCGTTCTTGCCCTTGTAGAGATAGAGCGCGCGGGCGCCGAGCGGATTGTCGATGCCGCCTTCCTGATAATCGGGAAGGATATGGCCCTTCTTGCGTTCGCGGGCGATCATCTCCTTCGGCGGTGTCCAGCCCGGCCATTCCGCCTTGCGCTGCACCTTGACGACGCCCGACCAGCCAAAGCCTTCGCGGCCGACGCCGATGCCATAGCGGGTCGCCCGGTTCGGGCCTTCAATGTAATAGAGATACTTGTTGTTGGTATCGACGATGATGGTGCCAGGCGCCTCATCCGTGCTCAGCCGCACCTTGGTGCGCCAGAATTTTTGAGCCGGCTTCTTTTCCATCGCCACCAGCGTGACGTCCGGGTTCGGCTTTGCGCCTGCCGGTTCGCCCGGCATGAAGGCTGATGCACTCGAGGCACCGAAAGTAACAGCGGCCACAAATCCGATCGCGGCCAATGTCTGCAAGGCATATTTCATCGACGATTCCCTCATCCAGTCCCAAGCTGCGAGACGCTATTCAATACCGCGTTTTACGCAAGTCTCATGGGTTCTGGATAGGGCAATGTGATCAATTGGGCTGTAACCCCGGGAACCGCTGTTGCCGAAAGGCCACGTTTACGGCCCTCCGGCGGGTAAGCGTTGGCTAATACCAAGTCTCTATCATCGAGACCTGGTATTAGATCACGACAACCTTGGTGCCGACCTTCACGCGCTCGTAGAGATCGGTCACGTCCTCGTTGCGCATGCGGATGCAGCCGGACGAAACGGCATAGCCGATCGTCCAGGGCGCGTTGGTGCCGTGGATGCGATAGAGCGTCGAGCCGAGATACATGGCCCGCGCACCGAGCGGATTTTCCGGACCGCCGCTCATGCTGGCGGGCAGATAGTGTCCCTTGGCTGCCTCGCGGGCGCGCATTTCGGACGGCGGCGTCCAGACCGGCCATTCCGCCTTGCGCGACACCTTGTGGGCGCCCGCCCATTCGAAGCCCGGCTTGCCAACGCCGACGCCGTAGCGCCGTGCCTCGCCGTTGCCGGTGACCAGATAAAGGAAGCGGCTGTTGGTATCGATGACGATCGTACCGGGCTTTTCCGTGCTGTCATAAGCCACGGTCTGCGGCAGGAACTGCGGGTCTATCTGACGCACGGGCCTCTGGGCGCGGGTCATCGCCACCGGTTGAGCGACACCGGCACCGGAGCGCTGGACGCGCCTTTGGAACAGATACTGTTTTCGGGTGGCGCCCTGCGGCTCGACTGCGATAGGCCGCTGCTGACGGTAGACGACGCGTTCAGGCCGGCCGCCGAGCTGGGTCACCCAGGGGGCGGTGAGGTCCGGACTGATGACCACCGGCGGGCGGTTCTGGTACCGGTCCTGCGCCTGAGCGAAACTGGACAGTGCGACGAACAGGGATGTGGCAAGGATCAGGGTTTTCTTTATCATCGGACGGGCTCACTACCTTTCGCCGGAATATCTCATAGCTCCGCCGTCCGCGGTTCAGCGGATGACGGGCGGCACGGACGCCAATAAAGGATTGGCGGAATGGAAAGATCGTGGCACTCCGCAGCAACCGAATGGTAAATGCCCGTTCATTAAAAGCCGTTCGCCCGGATAAAGCTTTGGGTAGGGTTATCGCCGGCTTTAGGACTATGGTTGGCAATTGGTAAAACGAGGGATTCAGGGAGAAGCGCGTGACGGCAAAGGGTATTATCACCGGAGAAGACGGCAGGGACCGCTGCGCCTGGCATGCCAATCTGGCGGACTACCAGCGCTACCACGATGAAGAGTGGGGCAAGCCGATGGCCGATGATATCCGGCTGTTCGAAAAGATCTGCCTTGAAGGTTTCCAGTCCGGCTTGTCCTGGTTGACGATCCTGCGTAAGCGCGAGGCTTTTCGCGCGGCCTTTGCCGGGTTCGACTTCGATGTGGTCGCGAATTTTGGCGACGCGGATATCGCCCGCTGCCTTGCCGATACGGGTATCGTGCGCCATCGCGGCAAGATCGTCTCGACCATCAACAATGCCAAACGGGCAAGGGAACTGAAGGCCGAGTTTGGCTCGCTCGCCCGTTATTTCTGGAGCCACGAACCTGGCGGCAATGAACGGCCGAAGATCGTCACCTGGGAAGCAATCGCCGCCAACCCAACGACGCCGACCTCAACGCTGATATCAAAAGACCTGAAAAAACGCGGCTGGACCTTTGTCGGCCCGACCACGGTCTATGCCTTCATGCAGGCGATGGGCCTGGTCAACGACCACATCGAGGGCTGCTACTGCCGCAGCAGGATAGAAGACCTGCGGCGCGCGTTCGTGCGGCCCAACGGGGCCGCGCGTCAGTCATGACGCGCAAAGGCCGCAGTGGCACTTAAAATCGGCTGCATAATGTCTCAAGTCGATTCCGATTTGAGACATGATGCATAAACGATCCGTCGGGATCAGGACGGGGTCGTCCTAAAACAGATCGTCGCCGGGCATACCGTGCAGCCGGGTGGTCGGCCGGTTGTTCTGGTAGAGCAGTCCGAGGCCGAAGATGACCAGCATGGCGCCGATGACCAGCCACTCCTTGTCGCCGGACATGGCCATGCCGGGAATGATGTTGGAGCCTTGCAGCATCCACAGGCCGCCCAGCAAGATGATGACGATGCCTGCGATATTCTTGAATACCTTCATGACGTCCTCCAAACTCCTGCTGAAATTATGTGCCCAAGGCGGTCTGCGGTCAACGCCGGTGAAAAGGACGGCTGGGCAGATGCCGGAGACAGGCTCCGGCATCGCATTTCATTGGAACAAAGGGATCAGCCGCCGTTTTTTGCCAGCCAGTCCGTCATCGTCTTGATCTCCGCTTCCTGGGCCGAAATGATGCCCTCGGCCAGTTTGCGCAGCCCGGCATCCTTGCCGTATTCAAGCTCGATCTTCGCCATGTCGATCGCCCCCTGGTGATGGGCGATCATGCCGCGCACGAAATCGGCATCGGCATTGCCGGTAAAGGTAATGTCCATGCCGCCGTGCATCTTGGCATTGGCTTCGGCAAAGGCCTTGCTCGAGGCGCTTGTGTCGCCCTTCGGCTGCGCCGTGCCTTCCATCGCCCCGTGGTCCATCTTGCTGTGGTCCATCTCCTGGGCAGCCAATGGGGCCGCAAGCGAAGTGGTGAAGGCAACGGCCAGCAGTGTCGCAGTCGTGATCATTCTCAGAGACATCGTGTGCTCTCTTTCGTTTCTAGAGTCACAATCGACGGGCTTTCGGCCCGCGTTCAGGAAAACGAGAGAAAGATCTTGGGAGGCGGGAAACGGGGCTTGAGCGTGGTCGCCAGCATCGGCTTTTGCGGTGAGGGAAGGACGGTGCCTGCAGGAAGCGCGGCCCGGTCGAGACCGTGTGCATCGAGAACGACGGCGAAACAGGCAGCGCAGAGCAGCGGGTGGACTGTGCCGGGATGCTGATTGCAGGATTTCGCCGCCTTGCAATCCATATGGGCATCCGCGCGCATGCCATGGCCGGCCGGCGCGCCGGCGTGATGCGTTACTGCCATTCCGCCCAGATCCTGCACGCGGGCAAGCGAGGCCGTCCAGCCGCTGATCAGCGCGCAAAAAACAGCAAGGGCGAGAAGGGTGATCCGCATGCGGCAAACATAGGGGCTGCGACTGCCAAAGAAAAGATGCGCCTTGCCGGATAGTGAACAGCAGGTGTCCTGCGTTTCAATATCCCGGAGGGGAGAAAGCAAAGACGCCCTGCATCCGGCCGGTGGCCGCTGCGCCATCGATCGTCGATGTGCCGATGCAACAGAGCCGCCCGGCAGAACCGTCTTCATGGGTGATGATCGTGCAGTAATAGAAGGACGATGCCGCGGATGTCGCCTCTTCCAGGATGTTGAGCACGATCTTGCGGTGACCGTCCCCGTAGTCGCGGATGATATCGAGCAGGCCGCAGGTGCCCTGTTCCAATGCGTGAATGCGCTGTGCCGTTCTGCCGATCGAAAAGATGCCCGTCGACAGATCGCAGTTCCAGCCTTCGATGACGTAGCCCTGCTCGACCAGTTCGGCGACCCATTCTTCGTGGGCGCGCGCGTCTTCGGGCAGAATCGTTCCGAAGCCGGGTTTCACGAATTTGAGCATGCTGTTTCGCTTTCGATGTCCGCCCGCGCCGCGGTATTTTCAAGTCTGAGACGCTTTTTGCCTGCGGTTTTTTCGTCGCGCTGAAAAAGCGCTTTACCGGCATTCAGAAAAGCGTTGATCTGATCTTTCACCGCGGCGTTGCAGTCAGCAGAAAATCGTCCTCAAGGTTTTGAAAATAGTCGATAACTACCAGTTTCGAAACGGCCGCAATTGATCATTGACTCTCCCTCTAGCTTATTAAATTTCAGTAATGCAACCAATGATTTCAGGAAAGGCCGGTTAAAATGTTGGAGACCCAGAGTGAACTCATCCGGCAATTGCGAGGCTACCGGCTGAAGGCCGGGCTGACGCAGGGCGATATCGCCTGGAAACTTGGCTTTTCGCTGCCAACCGTCTCCCGCTGGGAGCGCGGTATCTGCGCACCCGACCTGCGCGCCATCGGCGCCATCGTCGATTTCTTGCGACGCGCTGACGCACATACGGAAAAAATCCTGCTGCGGTCCATCCAGTCGGCCAGGGACAGCCGCAATCTTTGGGAAGGCGAAGATATCCGCTATCTCGCCGGTTCGCGCCAGGAGTTTGCCGAGACGCCTCTGATGCGGGCGATGGTCGGCAAAAGCATCCGCCGCTACATGACCGGGCTGTATCATGATTTCATCGAGGATCAGGCCATCGTTTCGAGCCTGAAATCCGGCGAACTTGCCAGCATCGATTTCTACAGCGGGGCGGCCATGTCGGTCACCAGCATTCCCGATGGCTTCGTTCAGTTCAAGCGGATGAGCTTCCAGTCGGAGTTGAAGGGCGTCATTCGCGGCGACACGCATTCGATCCTCATTCCGCAGGCGCAAGCACCGATGACGGAGGGTACGGTCGTTCATACCTGGGATACGCTGTCACGGCCGCTTTAACACTGCAGGGCTATGGGTTGGTCCAAACCGTTGAAAGGCTTGCCGCCCTTGCCCTGATCGGATAGGGAAAGCGCCGAAACTATTGACCGATCGACGCTGAAAGTGCTGCTGCCATGAACGACAAAAAGAAGAAGCCACAAAAGCTGAAAGCCCGCCTGCCGCGCGGTTTCGTCGATCGTTCTGCCGCCGATATCCGCGCCGTCGATGAGATGACGGCGAAGATCCGCGAAGTCTATGAGCGGTACGGCTTCGATCCGGTCGAAACGCCGCTGTTTGAATATACCGACGCGCTCGGCAAGTTCCTGCCCGACAGCGACCGCCCGAACGAGGGCGTCTTCTCGCTGCAGGATGATGACGAGCAGTGGATGAGCGCCCGCTACGACCTGACGGCGCCGCTCGCCCGCCATGTCGCTGAAAATTTCAACGATATCCAGTTGCCCTACCGCACCTACCGCGCAGGCTACGTTTTCCGCAACGAAAAGCCCGGTCCCGGCCGCTTCCGCCAGTTCATGCAGTTCGACGCCGATACGGTCGGCGCCGCCGGCGTCCAGGCGGATGCCGAAATGTGCATGATGATGGCCGACACGATGGAAGCGCTTGGTATTGCGCGCGGCGACTACGTGATCCGGGTGAATAACCGCAAGGTTCTGGATGGCGTGCTGGAAGCGATCGGGCTTGGCGGCGATGACAACGCCAATGCGCGGCTGACGGTTCTCAGAGCCATCGACAAGCTCGACAAGTTCGGTCCGGAAGGCGTGAAGCTTCTGCTCGGTCCCGGCCGCAAGGACGAGAGCGGCGATTTCACCAAGGGCGCAGGGCTTAATGAAGATCAGATCGCCAAGGTCATTTTCTTCATCGGTATCACCGACTACGCAGCCAGTGCCGCTGACCTTGCCGCACTCGTCGCCGGAACGTCGAAGGGGGCCGAGGGCGTGGAAGAGCTGAACCTGATCGGCAGCCTCGTCACAAGTGCTGGCTACGGCCCAGGACGCATCAAGATCGACCCGTCCGTCGTCCGCGGTCTCGAATACTACACCGGCCCGGTCTTCGAAGCCGAACTGCAGTTCGCCGTCACCAACGAAAAGGGCGAAAAGGTTGTCTTCGGCTCGGTCGGCGGTGGAGGCCGTTACGATGGTCTCGTCTCGCGCTTCATGGGCCAGCCGGTACCGGCTACCGGTTTCTCGATCGGCGTCTCGCGCCTGATGACGGCGCTGAAGAACCTCGGCAAGCTCGGCATGGAAGAAGTCATTGCCCCCGTCGTCGTCTGCGTCATGGACCGCGACACGGAAAGCCTCGGCAAATACCAGCAGTTCACGCAACAGCTTCGCCATGCCGGCATCCGCGCCGAAATGTATCAGGGCAACAAGAAGAACTTTGGCGACCAGCTGAAATATGCCGACCGCCGCGGCTCGCCGCTCGCCATCATCCAGGGCGGCGACGAGCGGGCGCAGGGCCTCGTGCAGATCAAGGACCTGATCGAAGGCAAGCGCCTGTCGGGCGAGATCGAGGACAACACCACCTGGCGCGAAGCCCGCGTGGCGCAGGTTTCGGTGCCGGAAGGCGACCTCGTCGCCAGGGTGCGCGAGATGCTGGCTGAGCAGGCCGAGGATCGGGCACGCGCCTCCAGTCAGGGCTGAGAGAGATGACATTGCTGGGCCTCGATCATATCCAGCTCGCCATGCCTGCCGGTGGAGAAGGTCAGGCCCGCGCCTTCTATTCCGGTCTGCTCGGTATCCCGGAACGGGAAAAACCTGCCAATCTAGCCAAGCGTGGCGGCTGCTGGTTTGAGGCGGCCGCACTGAAGGTACATCTGGGCGTTGAGCCGGATTTTCGCCCTGCGCTGAAGGCTCATCCGGCGTTTCTGGTCGATGATGTCGCTATTCTGGCGAAAAACCTAAAGACGGCGGGCTGCCGGGTTGTTGAAGATGAGCCGCTGGAAGGATATGAGCGGGTCTATGTTTTTGATCCGTTCGGCAACCGCATCGAACTGATCCAATCTTTGGCGCCTTGAAGGAAAACTGCCGGTTCATGCCCCTGATCAACCTTCCAGCCTTTGCCCCCGATCTGCTGTCCGATTTCGAGCGGCTTGGAACGCTGCGCGTCGATACGCCGGTGATCCAGCCGGCCGAGCCGTTTCTCGATATGGCCGGCGAAGACCTGCGCCGCCGCATCTTCATGACCGAAAGCGAGACCGGCAGGAGCCTGTGCCTGCGCCCGGAATTCACCATTCCCGTCTGCCTGCGCCATATCGAGACCGCCACCGGCACGCCGCAGCGTTATTCCTATCTCGGTGAAATCTTCCGCCAGCGGCGGGAAGGGGCCAACGAATTCTATCAGGCCGGTATCGAGGATCTCGGCGAGACGGATGTGGCGGGTGCCGACGCGCGAGCCATCGGCGATGCCATCGCGATCCTTTCCGCGCGCCTGCCGGGCAAAAAGCTTGATGTGACGCTCGGCGACCAATCGGTATTTGAAGCCGTGGTTGCCGCCTGCGGCCTGCCTGCCGGCTGGCAGAAGCGCCTGATCCATGCCTTCGGCAATCCCAACCAGATCGATGCCCTGTTGACGCGGCTGTCGAGCCCGCAGCCGGTCACGGGGCTGAGCGCCGAGATCGAGGCGCTGCTTGTCTCCGGCGACGATGCGACGCTGATTGCCCATCTCGATGAGACAATGGAGGCGACCGGCTATTCCACCAATGCCAGCCGCAGCCCGAAGGAAATCGCAGCCCGACTGAAGGAAAAGCGTGCCCTGGAAAAGACCGCGCTCGATGGCCGCACGCTTGCCGTTCTGCGCGAGTTCCTGTCTTTGAACATGCCGCTTGCCGATGCGCCGGCGGTGCTGTTCCAGTTTGCGGAAAAATCCGGCCTGACGCTCGATGGCGCCCTGTCGCGGTTCGATGCGCGCGTCGCAGCGCTTGGCAATGCCGGCGTTGACGCCAAACGGCTCACCTACCGCGCCGCCTTTGGCCGTCCGCTCGACTATTATACCGGCATGGTCTTCGAGATCGTCATCGAGGGGTCTTCGGCGGTTCTCGCCGGTGGCGGCCGCTTCGACCGGCTGATGACGCTGCTGGGCGCAAAGGAACGCATTCCGGCCGTCGGCTTCGCGCTCTGGCTCGACCGGATGGAGCAGGCGCTGACGCAGCCACAAGGGGAGGCGGCCCAATGACCATCACCATCGCGCTACCGTCCAAGGGCCGGATGAAGGACGATGCCTCCGCCATCTTCGAAAAAGCGGGCCTGAAGATCGTCGCCGTCGGCAACGAGCGCTCCTATYGCGGCCGTGTCGAAGGTCTTGACGATGTTGAGATCGCCTTCCTGTCGGCGTCGGAAATTTCCCGCGAGATCGGCAGCGGCTCGATCGATTTCGGCGTCACCGGCGAAGACCTGATCCGCGAAGGACTGTCGGAAGCCGATGCCCGCGTCGAATTCTGCGCCCGGCTCGGCTTTGGCCATGCCGATGTCGTCGTCGCCGTGCCGGAAATCTGGCTCGATGTCGATACCATGGCCGATTTGGGCGATGTTGCCGCCGATTTCCGCGCCCGTCATGGCCGCAGGCTGGCGATCGCCACCAAATACTGGCGCCTGACCCAGCAGTTTTTTTCAGCCCAGCACGGCATCCAGCTCTACCGCATCGTCGAAAGCCTCGGCGCCACCGAAGGCGCCCCCGCCTCGGGCTCTGCCGATATCATCGTCGATATCACCTCGACCGGCTCGACGCTGAAAGCCAACCATCTGAAGATCCTGTCGGATGGCATCATGCTGCGGTCGCAGGCCTGCCTGGTGCGGGCGCGCAAGGCCGAGCATGCGGGCGATCCGCTGGTGGCAAAGATTATCGCGGCGGTGCAAGGGGCTGTCGCCTAGCCTTGGTGGCCGAGGGACAGGTCGGGCCGCTCGTCATGCTTGAAACATGCTGTCGCGGGTGGGGTTATTCATCCTTCAATGTTTGACGCAGCAGGGCGGCGTAATCGCGACGGCCAGAGAAAATATTGGTGATCCATACAGTCTGATCGCGAACGACGTAGAGAATAACGGCCTTTCGCTCGAAGGGGACAATCCGGATACCCGGACCGAGATCGTTCCTGGAAATGCCGCCAAAGGGTGCATCTCCAATTTTCTCGCAGCGTTCGAAAATACGATCGGTGAAGCGAGCTGCAGTCACCGCATCGAAACTTGTCTCGAGTATGTAGCTGAAGAGCCCCTCGATATCGTCCACGGCATCGGCGTGATACTCAACCGGAAAGCGCTGCATTTCCCGTCAACTCTGGTGTTTCGTATAAAGCGCGTTGAGCCGCGCCCGCACGTCCTCGCCAGATAAGCTCGGTCGAGGGTCTTCGAGAGAATGCCGGACACGCGCGCGAAGTCCCGTGAGACGCTCTTCATGTTCCTGTTCCTGCCGCAGCCATGTCCGCATCGCTTCGCGTATGACCTCGCTGGTCGAGGCGTGGGAGCCAGCTTCGACGCGGCTTTTGATGGCATCGACCATTTCGGAGGGAAGCGTAATGCTCAATTTTTCAACCATGAGATACCTCCGGAATTCGTTCGATGAAAGAGTAGGATAAAATGCTACCGTTCGCAATCTGTCGCTCGCTGACGTTCGATCCGTTTCAAAGCCGCGCTCAAAATTTCAGACAGACGCCCTGATAATTTGCGCACGACCGTCTTATATCCGAACTCCCACCTCAAGGAGTTCCTCATGGCCGATCTCAGTGCTTTCCCGATCACCACCCGCTGGCCCGCCAAAAATCCCGACATCATCCAGCTTTACTCGCTGCCGACGCCAAACGGCGTCAAGGTTTCCATCGCGCTTGAGGAGCTCGGACTGGCCTATGAGCCGCACCTGATTTCCTTCGGTACCAACGATCAGAAGTCGCCGGAATTCATCTCGCTCAATCCCAATGGCCGCATTCCCGCGATCATCGATCCCAATGGCCCGGACGGCAAGCCGATTGGCCTGTTCGAATCCGGCGCCATCCTTGTCTATCTCGCCGAAAAGACCGGCAAGCTTATTCCAGCCGATGCTGCCGGGCGCTACGAGACACTCGCATGGGTGATGTTCCAGATGGGCGGCGTCGGGCCGATGCTTGGCCAGTTCGGCCATTTCTTCAAATTCGCCGCCGACAAAGTCGCCAACAATTCCTATCCGATGGAGCGTTACCGCGATGAGTCCAAGCGCCTTCTGAGCGTTTTGGAGGCGCGCCTTCAGGGCCGTCAATGGCTGATGGGCGACCAATATACCATCGCCGATATCGCCACCTTCCCCTGGATCGAGGGCGCCCGCAAGTTTTACGGCGGCGCCGATGTTCTGGAATATGCAAGCTTCCCGAATGTTATGGCCTGGGTCGATCGCGGCCTTGCCCGTCCGGCCGTGCAAAGGGGCATGGAAATCCCCAGGCGCGACTGATCCTACCTAGAGTACAGGACAAAGGCCCCTCATCCGCCCTGTCGGGCACCTTCTCCCCGTTTTGACGGGGAGAAGGGATGACGGGGCAATCCAGCACAGACATTCGCCGTATCGTGCCGATCCCGCCATTCCCTCGATTAGCCCATGTTGACTGGGCTTGGGCGGACAGGCTACGTCTGGGGGAAAGAAGCATTCTCGACGGGTGGAACAAACGTGGCAGGTAGACTTGTTGTTGTCGGAGGCGGCCAGGCCGCCTTTGCTTTGGTAGCAAAACTGCGGGCCTTGAAGGATGAGCGCCCGATCACCATCGTCGCGTCGGAAGCAAGCCACCCTTATCAGCGGCCGCCTCTCTCGAAGAAATACCTGCTGCGCGAAATGGACCTCGACCGCCTGCTCTACCGGCCGGAAAGCTGGTACGGCGAGCACAATATCGATATCCGCCTCTCGACCTCGGTGACGGCGATCGATCGCGCTGCAAAGACGGTCACTCTCAGCGACGGCTCAACGCTTGACTATGATGTGCTCGCGCTTGCCACCGGCTCGACGCCGCGAAAGCTGCCGGCCAGCGTCGGCGGCGATCTCGATGGCGTTTTCGTCGTGCGCGATTTCACCGATGCCGACAGCCTTGCCGATGAAATGAAGCCCGGAAAACATGCACTGATCATCGGCGGCGGCTATATCGGCCTGGAAGCGGCAGCCGTAGCGCGCTCAAGCGGGCTTGACGTGACCGTCATCGAGATGGCCGACCGCATCCTGCAGCGTGTCGCTTCGGTTGCGACCTCCTATCTCGTCAAGGACATCCACACGTCGCGCGGTGTCGATATCCGCGAGGGCACCGGCCTTGTCCGGCTCATCGGAACGGACGGCCGGGTGACGGCCGCGGAACTGACCGACGGCTCGACCATTCCGGTCGATCTGGTGATTGTCGGTATTGGCGTGACCGCCAACGATGCGCTGGCGCAGGCTGCCGGCCTGGAGGTTGCCAATGGCATCGTCGTCGATCGTTTCGGCCGGACCTCGGATCCCGCCATCCATGCCATGGGCGATTGCGCCGTGCTGCCATGGAAAAACATGCGCGTCCGACTGGAATCGGTGCAGAACGCCGTCGATCAGGCCGAGGCGGTGGCAGCGCTCCTGGCCGGCGGCGAGGCGCCCTATGAGCCCAAACCCTGGTTCTGGTCGGATCAGTACGACGTCAAGCTGCAGATCGCCGGCTTTGGCCTCGGTCACGACGAGACGGTGGTGCGCAAGGGACAGCGCGAAGGCAGCGTCTCTGTGTGGTATTTCACAGGCGGCAAGCTGATTGCCGTCGATGCGCTCAATGACGCCAAGGCCTATGTCACCGGCAAGAAGCTCATCGATCTCGGCCTGACGCCGGATCGCACCAGCCTTGAAGACCCGCAGACCGACCTGAAGACACTTCTGCCGTAGCGGCTAATACCAAGTCTCTATCGTCGAGACTTGGTGTAGGCCTCGCTATTGATGCTGGGTGAAAACGCGCGCCCGTGCTTCCAGCTGGAAGCGGGGAAAGAAGAACACGCCGAGGATCGAGCCCGAATAGCGCTGTTCCAGGCCGATGGATTCACCGACGCAGAAAACCGGCTGTTTCTGGCCGGACGGCAGAATGATCGTGGTCGAGAAGCAGAAGGACGAGGAGGCCGTTGCTGCCTGCTCGAAAAGGGCCAGTACATGATTGCGGTCGGCGCTGTCATAGCAGCGCACCAGATTGAGCAGGCCGCATTCCCCCTGATCGAGGCCGTGCATCGCAGCAGCCCTTTCACCGAGATGGAACAGGCCGTTCGACAGATCGCCCGACCAGCCTTCGGAAAAACAGAATTGATCGAGCGGATCCAGCCCGCTTTCGCCACGGGCAAAGGAATCCGCGCCGGGCGGCTGTGAAAGGCCTGCGGTTGCAATTTTAAACAAGGCGGACCCCGGCAAATTCACAAAATCCGAAATTCATTCGTCTGTTCCCGTAAGTGTTCACAAGAAACAATTTCCATTTCACAACAGACTGGACGGCGCGGCAAATTATGACGGGGCGGCGTGGTTCGCTGCAAAAAATAGAAAGCTCAATTTTCAGGGTCTTGGGCGCGTATATCCGCAAGACAAAACAAATTGCATGCGTGGAAAATCTATAGGCTTTTGTGCGCTGGAATCAAAAGGACGTTGGCTAAGCAGTTGATACCGAAAAATTGCGCTGTTTTTATTGGCAATTTATCCGGGTTCCTGATCCCTGTGAATCTGTGGTTCACTTGGGGCGTTGTTATAATTGCTTTTTCTCCCGCTTCAATGGGCTTTTGAGAAATATTTTGTGATCCAAGATTAATATTGCCGATTGCAGCGGCCTGCGGCCGGCACAATCAGAGCATGATCTTCAATGTCCGGCCATGAGCCAGCCGCAGGCTGTTGGCGGAACGTCCTCCCACCACAACACAGGCACTAAAAAAGGGCAGACCTTGCGGCCTGCCCTTTCCCAATCCGGAAACCCGGAAAGCTATATGCTCGTCATTGGTAATAAGGCAGACGCCTTATCACATCATGCCGCCCATGCCGCCACTTCAGCGCGCTTGGCGCGCTGAAGCACTTTGGATCATGGGCGAAGCTATATGGCCGTCATTCGTAATAAGGCAGACGCCTTATCACATCATGCCGCCCATGCCGCCCATGCCGCCCATGTCCGGCATGCCGCCGCCAGCCGATTCCTTCTTCGGAAGCTCGGCGATCATGGCTTCCGTGGTGATCAGCAGCGAAGCAACCGAAGCTGCGTTCTGCAGAGCCGTGCGGACAACCTTGACCGGATCGACGATACCCATGGCGATCATGTCGCCGAATTCGCCGGTCTGGGCGTTGTAGCCGAAGTTGTCGGTGTTGCTTTCGAGGATCTTGCCAACGATGATCGAGCCTTCGTCGCCTGCGTTTTCAGCGATCTGGCGAACCAGCGACTGAAGTGCCTTGCGGATGATGCTGATACCGGCGGTCTGATCGTCGTTTGCGCCCTTGAGGTCGAGAACGATCGAGGCACGCAGCAGAGCCGTACCACCACCAGGAACGATACCTTCCTGAACGGCAGCGCGCGTTGCGTTCAGCGCGTCGTCGATACGGTCCTTCTTTTCCTTGACTTCGATTTCAGTCGCACCGCCGACGCGGATGACGGCAACGCCGCCAGCGAGCTTGGCAAGACGTTCCTGCAGTTTCTCGCGGTCGTAGTCGGACGTGGTTTCTTCGATCTGACCCTTGATCTGGGCAACGCGGCCTTCGATCTCGGCCTTCTTGCCATGACCGTCGACGATCGTGGTGTTTTCCTTGGTGATCGAAACCTTCTTCGCACGGCCGAGCATTTCGAGCGTGACGTTTTCCAGCTTGATGCCGATATCTTCGGAGATGACCTGGCCACCGGTCAGGATGGCGATGTCTTCGAGCATGGCCTTGCGGCGATCGCCGAAGCCCGGAGCCTTGACGGCAGCAATCTTCAGGCCGCCACGCAGCTTGTTGACAACGAGGGTCGCAAGCGCTTCGCCTTCGACGTCTTCCGAGATGATCAGGAGCGGCTTGCCGGTCTGAACGACGGCTTCGAGAACCGGGAGCATGGCCTGCAGGTTGGAGAGCTTCTTCTCATGGAGAAGGATGTAGGCGTCTTCCAGCTCGGCAACCATCTTTTCCGGGTTGGTCACGAAGTAAGGCGACAGGTAGCCGCGGTCGAACTGCATGCCTTCGACGACTTCGAGTTCGGTGTCTGCGGTCTTGGCTTCTTCAACCGTGATGACGCCTTCATTGCCGACCTTCTGCATCGCGTCAGCGATGTACTGGCCGATTTCCTTTTCGCCGTTGGCGGAGATCGTGCCGACCTGGGCCACTTCTTCCGAAGTGTTGATCTTCTTGGCCTTCGCAACGATGTCCTTGACGATGGCGGCGACTGCGAGGTCGATACCGCGCTTCAGGTCCATCGGGTTCATGCCGGCTGCAACGGCCTTGCCGCCTTCGCGAACGATAGCCTGGGCGAGAACGGTTGCCGTCGTGGTGCCGTCGCCGGCGATGTCGTTGGTCTTCGAAGCAACTTCGCGGACCATCTGGGCGCCCATGTTTTCGAACTTGTCTTCGAGTTCGATTTCCTTGGCGACGGAAACGCCGTCCTTGGTGATGCGCGGTGCGCCGAACGACTTGTCGATGATGACGTTACGGCCCTTAGGACCCAGCGTTACCTTCACTGCGTCTGCGAGGATGTCGACGCCGCGCAGCATCTTTTCGCGCGCGGTACGGCCGAACTTAATTTCTTTGGCTGCCATGTTAAAAACTCCCGGGCTGATGCCCAATTGGTTTTATGGAAAGTGGAAAAGGTAGGAACCGGCTCAGATCAGCCGATAACGCCCATGATGTCGGCTTCCTTCATGATCAGAAGGTCTTCGCCGTTGAGCTTGACTTCGGTGCCCGACCACTTGCCGAACAGAACGCGGTCGCCAGCCTTGACGTCGAGAGCGATGAGAGCGCCCTTGTCGTCACGGGTGCCGGTGCCGACAGCGACGATTTCGCCTTCCTGCGGCTTTTCCTTGGCGGTATCCGGAATGATGATGCCGCCCTTGGTCTTTGCTTCAGACTCGACACGGCGTACGACGACGCGGTCATGCAGCGGGCGGAAATTGGTGCTTGTCATTGTCTAATCCCTCGATCAAATGACTTCACGGATCGTCTCTGCGATCCGCTGGATGGATGTTAGCACTCCTATTGCTTGAGTGCTAGCGGCTTGCAGATAGGGGTGGCCGCCGATTGAGTCAAGGACAGGCCGGCAAGATTTCTTTGCGGCCGGAAAATGGCTGATTTGGTTTCCGTTGTTTCCGTTTTTTTCGTCTAGTTCGCCGATGGGGTCTGCGAATGCCCCACGAGGCATGATGCCATCACGTCGCGTCCAGTCCCTCGAAAAGGACGTAAATCATGGCCTCGTATAACACTATCTCTACGGAAAACCTCGGGGTGGGCCGCTTTGTGGCAGGACCGGTTTCCATGCCTTTGCCGGTCTGGCAGACCTTCCAGCTGCCACCATTCTGGCTGGCGCTTCTGGCAGCCTTCGCGCTCTCTCGCTTCAAGCGTGGCGTCGTGACAACCGTTGCCATCCGCGCGGCCGCCGGTTGGCTGATCCGCAGCTTTTAGCGGTTTCGCCGAATTCTGCGCCGGAAACCTTGGAATTCAGCCGCCATTTTCCGGATGGAGACTTGTGTTTTTAACGCCTGCCTGCGATGTCACCCCGACCATTTTTTTCTGCGGGAAGCCAGCATGGCCGTTCGGATCAACAGTTTTCGCGACATTGCAAGCCGTTATGATGTCGTTCTGTGCGATGTCTGGGGCGTGCTGCACAATGGGGTCGAGGCTTTCAAGGGGGCTTGCGAGGCGCTGACTGAAGCGCGCGCCAAGGGGCTGACCGTCGTTCTCATCACCAATTCGCCGCGCCCGCATCCCGGCGTCATCGTCCAGATCCGCGGCCTTGGCGTGCCGGACAGCGCCTATGACCGTATCGTCACTTCCGGCGATGTCACCCGTGCGCTGATCTCTGCCGGCCCGAAGAAGATCTATTTCATCGGCGCCGAAAAGGATCTGCCGCTGCTTGAGGGCCTGGGCGTCAGCATGGTCTCGTCCGAGGAAGCCGAAATCGTTGTCTGCGCCGGCTTTTTCGACGACGAAACCGAGACTGCCGACGACTATCGCGCAACGCTTTCCGGTCTCGCCAAGCGCAAGGTGCCGTTCATCTGCGCCAATCCGGATCTGGTCGTCGAGCGCGGCCACAAGCTGATCCCCTGCGCCGGCGCGATCGCCAAGGTCTATGAGGAACTCGGCGGCGAAACCCGGATTTCGGGAAAACCCTATGTACCGATCTATCGCGCGTCGCTGTCGGAAGCCAAGGCCGTTCGCGGCGGGCTCGACCTGTCGCGGGTGATCGCGGTCGGCGACGGCATGCCGACGGATGTCAGGGGCGCCCAGGATTTCGGTCTCGATGTGCTTTATATTAGCGCTGGCATCCACGCGGCCGAATATATGGTGGTTGAGAAGACCGACGAAGCCAAGCTGACGGCATTCCTGAAAAACGAGGGTGCCACGCCGAAATGGTGGATGCCGAGACTGGCGTGACGGATTGGGCTTGATCGACCTGCACTAGAGAAGACTGGCTAACGGATATGACGGTTTTTCATCGCAACGAGACCCGCGAACCTCTGCCACAGGCGCTACGCGGCGGTGTCATCGCCATCGGCAATTTCGATGGCGTGCATCGCGGCCATCAGTCCGTGCTCAACCGGGCATTGGAAGAAGCGCGGGCGCGCGGCGTTCCGGCCCTGGTTCTGACATTCGAGCCGCACCCGCGCAGCGTCTTTCGTCCGGACCAGCCGGTCTTCCGCCTGACGCCGGCGCCGCTGAAGGCGCGTATCCTCGAAGGCATGGGCTTTTCTGCCGTCATCGAATATCCGTTCGACCGCACCTTCTCGCAGTTGTCCGCCTCCGACTTCATCCGCTCCGTGCTGATGGACTGGCTTTATGCCAGCCACGTGGTCACCGGTTTCGATTTCCATTTCGGCAAGGGCAGGGAAGGCGGCCCGGCCTTCCTGATGGCGGCCGGCGGCGAAAACGGCTTTGGCGTGACGCTGGTCGATGCGTTCCGCGACGAAAACGCTTCGGTAATCTCCTCCAGCCATATCCGCGGGTTGCTGGGCGAGGGCGATGTGTCCCAGGCCGCCGGAATGCTCGGATATCGCTATACGGTGGAATCGGATGTGATCGGCGGCAAGAAGCTCGGTCGCACATTGGGCTATCCCACCGCCAACATGCAGCTTCCGCCGGAAGTCGAGCTCAGGAACGGCATTTACGCCGTGCGCTTCCGCCGCGCCGATGGCAGCATCCATGACGGCGTCGCCAGCTTCGGCAAGCGCCCGACGGTCGATAGTGATGGCATTGCCCTGCTGGAAACCTTCGTCTTCGATTTTTCCGGCGACCTCTACGGCGAAATCTGTTCCGTCTCCTTCTTCGGGCACCTGCGTGACGAGCTGAAGTTCGACGGCCTCGACCCGCTGGTGGTGCAGATGAAGCAAGACGAGGCGGAAGCCCGGGCATTGCTATCCGGCGTCAAGCCGCTCAGTGTGATCGACAGCAAGATTGCTTTCGATGTAACCCCTTAAAGGATGACCCCGATGGCCACCACGCCCCGCCGGCCCGTTAGCGCCATGGACGCCGCTGAAGCCCTGTTCAAGCCGGTCAAGAAGCAGGCGGCACCTGCCGTCGAGAAACGCGCACTGCCGGAAACCAAGGAGCTTGTGTCGATCAAGCTCGACAGCGCCGTTCTGCACTATTTCCAGGATGACGGCCCCGGTTGGCAGGACCGCATCAACGACGCGCTGCGCGCCGCGATACTGGCAAACCCGAAGGGCTGAGGAACTGCAGCTACCCTGATGCGATTAGCAAGGCTTGCTCCCTGAAGATGGGATCAAAGCTTGCGGTCAGAGCCCACTGTCTTGAGGATGGCGTTCGCGGTATGACGGCTTTTCAAGTTTCGCGGAACGAGCACCATCTTACCGGTTTCGCGCGACTGCCATTTTTCGTGCGAGCCCTTCGCATTCGTCAGGTATTCATAGCCGAGAGAAACAAGGATATCGCAGACGATCCTGTAGTAGCCTTGCACCATCATGCCGCCGCTGGGACCTCCGGTCTCTGCCAGAGAATGGCTGGAATGAGGTCACGCAACGGTGTGTCGGCGAGGTCGGGCAGGCTCATGTGGTTGGCGACGATCAGGTCGATCGCGGTATCGAAAATGATCTCTTCGAATTCGTCGACTGTGCCGGCTTCGATATGGAAGCCTTCGATATCGCTTTCCGAATAAAAGACCTTCGCTTCCGGGTCCCAAACTGCTTTTACAAAAAATGTCCGTTTGACCATCTGCTGCTCCCGCATCGAACCTGCCATGGGTAACGCGCTACCGGACCCAATATCATATAATGCGCTGAAAATTGCGTTCCATCACCACGCAGTACATCGTTCTTTGAAACTTTGCCGTTGTCATCTTCCTTTTCGCACAAAAACCGCTTAAACAACCCGCCACCATGACCCGATATCGTCGATTGATACGTGATCAGCGAATTATTGGCCCGGCCTTCCCAGCGCTTTGATAGCCGCCGGAAGGTCCGGGTTTTCGGTGCTTCCCTGAGGCGCCCTCCGTTATCCCTTATGATATCCCGTTCGCATGCGCGGCGACACGCGCCCAGATATGATTGCTGAAACCATGACCGATACCGCCGAAAAGCTAGACTATTCCAAGACCCTCTCTCTGCCGGAAACCGAATTCCCGATGCGCGCCGGCCTGCCGCAGAAGGAGCCGGAGACCGTTGCCCGCTGGCAGCAGATGGGCCTCTACAAGAAGCTGCGCGCTTCCGCCGCCGGCCGCGAAAAATTCGTCCTGCATGACGGCCCGCCCTATGCCAACGGCAATATCCATATCGGCCATGCGCTGAACAAGATCCTGAAAGACATCATCACCCGCTCGTTCCAGATGCGCGGCTTTGATGCGAATTATGTCCCGGGCTGGGATTGCCATGGCCTGCCGATCGAATGGAAGATCGAGGAAGCCTATCGCGCCAAGGGCAAGAACAAGGACGAGGTCCCGGTCAACGAATTCCGCCAGGAATGCCGCGACTTCGCCGCTGACTGGATCAAGATCCAGTCGGCAGAGTTCAAGCGCCTGGGCATCGAGGGCGACTTCGACAATCCCTATACGACCATGGCCTTCCACTCTGAGGCCCGCATTGCCGGCGAACTTTTGAAGATCGCCAAGTCCGGCCAGCTCTATCGCGGCTCCAAGCCGATCATGTGGTCGGTCGTCGAGCGCACGGCACTGGCGGAAGCCGAGGTCGAGTATCAGGATGTCGAGAGCGACATGATCTGGGTGAAATTCCCGGTTGTCGAGGGGCCGGAGAGCCTGAAGGATGCCTTCGTCGTCATCTGGACGACGACGCCCTGGACCATTCCGGGCAACCGCGCCATCGCCTATTCGTCGCGCTACCCTTACGGCCTCTTCGAAGTGACGGCCGCCGAAAACGACTTCGGTCCGCAACCAGGCGAAAAGCTGATCTTCTCCACCCGCCTTGCCGGCGAATGCGCCGCGAGAGCCAAGGTGACGCTCAATCTGGTGCGTGGCCTTGAGGAAGGCGAGTTGTCCAGCATCACCTGCGCTCACCCGCTGCACGGTCTCGGCGGCGGCTACCACTTCCAGGTTCCGTTGCTCGACGGCGAACATGTCACCGACGATACCGGTACCGGCTTTGTCCATACCGCTCCCAGCCACGGCCGCGAGGACTTCGATGCCTGGATGGACAATGCCCGGGCACTCGAAGCGCGCGGCATCTCCTCGACGATCCCGTTCCCTGTTGACGACGCCGGTTTCTACACCACCGATGCGCCCGGCTTCGGCCCTGACGCCGAAGGCGGCGCCGCCCGCGTCATCGATGACACGGGCAAGAAGGGTGATGCCAACGACCGCGTCATCAAGGCGCTGATCGCCCGCCACACGCTGTTTGCCCGCGGCCGCCTGAAGCATACCTATCCGCATTCGTGGCGCTCGAAGAAGCCGGTGATCTTCCGCAACACGCCGCAATGGTTCGTCTATATGGACAAGGACCTTGCCGATGGCACGACGCTGCGCTCGCGGGCGCTTTCGGCCATCGACGAGACCCGCTTCGTGCCGGCCGCCGGCCAGAACCGCCTGCGTGCGATGATCGAAAACCGTCCCGACTGGGTGCTGTCGCGCCAGCGCGCCTGGGGCGTGCCGATCGCCGTGTTTGCCGACGTCGAGGGCGAAGTGCTGATCGACGAAGCCGTCAACACCCGCATCCTCGAGGCTTTCGAGGCCGAAGGCGCGGATGCATGGTTCGCCGAGGGCGCCAAGGACCGTTTCCTTGGCAAAGATCATGACCATGCCAAGTGGACGCAGGTCATGGATATCCTCGATGTCTGGTTTGACAGTGGCTGTACGCACACCTTCACACTGGAAGATCGCCCGGACCTGAAATGGCCGGCCGATGTCTATCTGGAAGGCTCCGATCAGCATCGCGGCTGGTTCCATTCGTCGCTGCTCGAAAGCTGCGCGACGCGTGGCCGTGCGCCCTACAATGCCGTTGTGACGCATGGCTTCACCATGGACGAGAAGGGCGAGAAGCAGTCGAAGTCCAAGGGGAATGTCGTTGCCCCGCAGGACGTGATGAAGGAATCGGGCGCCGATATCCTGCGCCTCTGGGTCGCCACCACCGACTACTGGGAAGACCAGCGTCTCGGCAAGGCGATCATCCAGACCAATATCGACAGCTATCGCAAGCTCAGGAACACCATCCGCTGGATGCTCGGCACGCTGGCGCATGACAGGCAAGAGGATATCGCCTTTGCCGATATGCCTGAACTCGAACGCCTGATGCTGCATCGCCTCTGCGAACTCGATCAGCTCGTGCGCGAAGGCTACGACGCCTTCGATTTCAAGCGGATCGCCCGTGCCCTGATCGACTTCTCGAACATCGAGCTGTCGGCCTTCTATTTCGACATCCGCAAGGACGCGCTCTATTGCGACGCGCCGTCGAGCCTGCGCCGCCGCGCCTCGCTCGCGGTCATCCGCAAGCTGTTCGATTGCCTCGTCACCTGGCTTGCCCCGGTTCTGCCGTTCACCACGGAAGAAGCCTGGCTGTCGCGTGATCCGTCGGCGGTTTCCGTGCATCTGGAGCAGTTCCCGCTCGTGCCGGCCGAATGGCGCGACGAGGCTTTGGCCGAGAAGTGGAAGAAGGTCCGCGAGGTGCGCCGTGCCGTCACGGGTGCGCTTGAGGTCGAGCGCCGCGACAAGCGCATCGGCTCCTCGCTCGAGGCAGCTCCGGTCGTGCACGTCGCCGATGCCGGCCTGCTGAAGGCGTTGGAAGGCCAGGACTTCGCTGAAATCTGCATCACCTCGGGCGTCACTATCGTCGAGGGCAAGGGGCCTGAGGGCGCTTTCCGGCTTGATGACCTGTCGACAGTCAGTGTCGAGCCGGCGCTGGCCCAAGGCGTCAAATGCGCCCGGTCCTGGCGCATCACATCCGATGTCGGCAGCGATGCGGCGTTCCCCGACGTGTCCGCCCGCGATGCGGCGGCACTGCGCGAGCTCGGCTACGCTTCTTAAGGGATTGTTTACCGGGTGAATTGCCTATTTGCGGCTCATCCGGTAAACCTGCCTGAAAATCGGCGGATTTATCCGTCATGGGCGCAGCAATGCCGCTCAAATATCGATCGTGCCGGCACCGCTGGAAGGGTTTTCATGGGAATGACGCGAGAGTTTCGACTGTATGCCGGCCTGTTCGGCATTGTAACCGGCAGCCTCATTCTGACCGGCTGCATCGGCGGCCCGACCTACGGCACGGACAAGACGGCGGGCGAACATCTGGTCGATGACCTCGGCAGCGCGGTTAGCATTTCCCAGGCCAATCCCAACAACGTCAAGTATCAGCCGCGTCCCGGACTGGTGCTGCCGCCGTCAAGCGAGACGGCGCAGCTGGTTCAACCGCAGCAGAACCTGGCCACCAAGGACAATCCGCAGTGGATCGAATCGCCGGAAGATACGCGCCAGCGTCTGCGCGAGGAAGCCGACGCCAATGCCGATAATCCCAACTATGTTTCGCCGCTGGCCAAGTCGAGCGCCAATGGCCGCAAGCTGACGACGGCCGAACAGACGCAGGCCTATCGCGAAGCCCGCAAGATCCAGATGGGCGCCTATGCCGACAAGCGCCGGTTCCTCAGCGACCCGCCGCTCGAATACCGCAAGCTGCCGGAAGAAGCGACGGCGGATCTGGGCGAGCCGGAGCAGGTCAAGGAACGCCGCCGCAAGAAGGAAGCCGCGATCAAGGGCAGCGGCAAGAAATGGTACCAGATCTACTGATGCTCGATGTTTGAGATTAGCAAGGCTACCCCCAAGGACGCAGAGACCATCCTGCGCTTCATCACCGAACTGGCCATCTATGAGAAGGCCGGACACGAGGTCGAGGCGACCGTTCAGACGGTCACCCTATCGCTGTTTGGCCAAAATTCCGTTTCCGAGGCGGCAATTTGCGAGCGTGACGGCGTGCCGGTCGGCTTTGCTGTCTGGTTCTTCAGCTATTCGACGTGGCAGGCGCGCAACGGGCTTTACCTGGAAGACCTGTATATCACGCCGGACCAGCGCGGATCGGGCGCCGGGCGCCTGATGCTGCGGTATTTGGCGCGGATTGCAGTCGAAAAGGGATGCGGCCGTTTCGAATGGAGCGTTCTCGACTGGAACGAGCCGGCGATCAAGGCCTATGAGGCAATCGGCGCAGAGCCTCTGACCGAATGGACGCGTTACCGTCTGTCGGGAACAGCGCTTGAGACCTTTGCCGCCGGTTGAGGCATTTCGGCCTGGCGCTCAGCGCTTGGCGTGAAAGAAATCCTTGAGAATTGCGGCCGCACTCTGGCCGGAGAGGCCCGAATAGACATCGGGCGCGTGATGGCAGGTCGGCTGATTGAAAAAGCGCACGCCGTTGTCGACGCCGCCGCCCTTGGGATCTTCGGCCCCGTAGTATAGCCGGCGCAGGCGGGCAAACGAGATGGCCGCCGCGCACATGGTGCAAGGTTCAAGTGTCACGTAGAGGTCGGCGCCGTTCAGCCGCTCTGCCCCGATGGCGCTCGATGCCGCGCGGATCACTTCGATCTCCGCATGCGCGGTCACGTCGTTGAGTTCGCGCGTGCGGTTTCCGGCGCTGACGATGACCTCGCCGTTGACAACAAGGACCGCACCGACAGGCACTTCGCCGCGGGCGGCTGCCATTCTGGCTTCTTCCAAGGCCAAATCCATAAAGCGGCTCGTTTCAGCCATCGTTGAGACCCGTGATAATTTCTCTTAACCCAAGGGCTTTGACCTGATAGGACAGCCCAAAAGGCAGGCAACACAAATGACATTCAAAGACAAGCCCCAGCGGCCTGGCGGCAAACCCGCACGGTCCGACAAGAAGCCCTTTACCGGCGCGCGCAAGACCGCTGCCGGTCATTCGGGCGAAGGTAGCGAAACGGAAAAGCCGCGCAAGCCACGGCCGGCGGCGGCCGAAACCGTCGGCGCCGATGTGCCGCAGCGCATTTCCAAGATCATGGCGCGCGCAGGCGTCGCCTCGCGCCGCGATATCGAGCGCATGATCATGGAAGGCCGTGTCTCGCTCAACGGCAAGCTGCTCGACAGCCCGGTCGTCAATGCGACGCTCGCCGATCATATCGAAGTGGACGGCCAGCCGATCCGCGGCATCGAGCGCACCCGCCTCTGGCTCTATCACAAGCCGTCCGGCCTGGTGACCACCAATTCCGATCCGGAAGGCCGTCCGACCGTTTTCGACAACCTGCCGGAAGATCTGCCGCGCGTCCTGTCCATCGGCCGTCTCGACATCAATACCGAAGGCCTGCTGCTCCTGACCAATGACGGCGGTCTGGCGCGCGTTCTCGAACTGCCTGCCACCGGCTGGCTGCGCCGCTACCGGGTCCGCGCGCACGGATCAATCGACCAGGCGGCGCTCGACAAGCTGAAGGACGGCATCGCCGTCGACGGCGTGCTCTACGGCGCCATCGATGCGACGCTCGACAAGGTTCAGGGCTCCAACGTCTGGATCACCATGGGCCTGCGCGAAGGGAAGAACCGCGAAATCAAGAACGTCATGGGCGCGCTCGGCCTCGACGTGAACCGGCTGATCCGCATTTCCTATGGCCCGTTCCAGCTTGGCGAGCTGCCGGAAGGTCATGCCCAGGAAATCCGCGGCCGCACGCTGCGTGACCAGCTCGGTCCGCGCCTGATCGAGGACGCCAAGGCGAATTTCGATGCGCCGATCTTCGATGCCGCAGCAGCCGAAGAGGAAAAGCCGCAGAAGAACGAATGGGCGGCTGGAAAGCCGGAAGCCCGCGAGCGCGGCGCGTTCAAGGAAAAGGCCGGCGACAAGCGCGAGCGCGCGCTGTCGCGCCTGGATACCCGGCGTGACGACCGCAGCGGCGGCCGTTCCGAGAGGAGTGACCGTGGCGGACGCGATGCGCCGGCTGCGAAATTTGATGAGCCGAAGCGGGAACCGGGTTTCCGGGCCCGCAAGGCCAATGTCTGGATGGCGCCCGGCGCCAAGCCCTTGCCGGAAAAGAAGTCGAAGGACGCGCAAGCGGCCGACGTCGCAGAAAAGCCCGTGCGCCGCGAGCGCCCGGAAGGCGCGCCGGCGAGCAAGCGCTACGGCCGCACCAAGGATGGCCTGGCGGCGAAGTCCAACAAGAAGTTCGATCCCGATCGCAAGAAGGCCTCCGTCTACGATCGTCCCGATCGCGGCCCACGCGTGATCGTCACGCGTGACGCAGACGATAACGACTGGATCCGCGCCACCGAAGAGCCGAGCCGCGACGAAGGCCGGGGTGGCGACCGCAGGCGTTCCGGCGGCGACGATCGTGGTGGCCGCAGCTTCGGCGACCGCGCGCCGCGTGGTGACCGTCCTCAAGGTGATCGCCCGCCGCGCCGCGAAGGTGGCGACAAGCCGTTTGGTGATCGCAAGCCGCGTGCCGAAGGCGCCCGTTCGTTCTCCGACCGGCCAAGAAGCGACCGGCCTGCCAGTGACCGCCCACGAGGCGACCGCCCGCAAGGTGACCGTCCCCGCAAGCCTTTTGGCGAAAAGTCGTTCTCGCGTGAGGATGGCGACCGCAAGCCGCGTGATTTCGGTGATCGTCCGCCACGGGGAGATCGTCCCCAGGGTGACCGTCCGCCACGTCGTGACGGTGACCGCCCGTTCGGCGGCAAGCCTTCAGGCGACCGGCCTGCTGGCGGAAAGTCGTTCGGCGGCAAACCGGGTGGTGCAAAACCGTTCGGTGCGAAAACCGGTGGTCCTCGCAAGCCCGGTGGCGGAAAGCCTTCCGGTGGCCGCCCTGCCGGCGGCGGCAAGCCACGTGGACGCGGGAACTAAGCGCCGGTGCGGATCGTCGGTGGCGAGTTTCGCGGGCGCGGGCTCGCAACGCCCAATTCCAACGACATCCGGCCGACAACGGACCGGACGCGCGAAAGCCTGTTCAACATCCTGAGCCATTCCTATCCGGAAGCGCTGGACAATGCGCGGGTTCTCGATCTTTTCGCCGGGACCGGCGCCGTCGGGCTTGAAGCCCTGTCGCGCGGTTGCCGTCAGGCCCTGTTCGTTGAAATGGGCGCCGAGGGCAGGGGCCTGCTGCGCACCAATATCGAAGCGTTCGGCCTGACCGGCCGGGCGCGCGTCTTCCGCCGCGACGCGACCGATCTCGGTCCGGCCGGTACCGTCGAGCCGTTCCATTTCCTCTTTGCCGACCCGCCCTACGGCAAGGGCCTTGGAGAGAAAGCGCTTGCCTCGGCTGCCAATGGTGGCTGGCTGGTGCCGGGAGCGCTTGCGGTTCTCGAAGAGCGGGCCGATGTGCATCCCGTGCTGCAGGCTGGGTTCGATTTCGTCGACGACCGCCTGTTCGGCGAAACAAGGATGCATTTCTACCGTTACCGCGCCGCGTGATACCGGAAAGACGCTGAGCATGACGCAAGGCCTCGAAACATCGAAAAGATCAGCCGGCCCGACCGTCGCCATCGCGCTTGGCGGTGGCGGCGCGCGCGGTCTCGCCCATATTCATGTCATTGAAACGCTGGATGAGCTTGGCATTCGCCCGGTCGCCATCGCCGGCTCCTCCATCGGGGCGATCATGGGCGCGGGCATGGCGGTGGGCATGAGCGGTGCCGATATCCGCGAGCATACGCTGGCAACCGTTGGCCGGCGCAAGGAGATCGTCAACCGGCTCTGGAGCCTGCGCCCATCGAGCTTTGCCAAGGCCGTGACCGGCGGATTTCGCTTCGGCCAGTTCAACATCGAGCGCATCCTGCCCGCCTTTCTGCCGGATGCAATTCCGAAAGATTTCGCCCATCTGCATATCCCGTTGAAAGTCATGACGACGGACTATTACGGGCAGACCGAGCGCGTCTGTGAGGCTGGCGATCTGCATCAGGCGCTGGCCGCCTCCGCAGCCCTTCCGGCCGTCTTCATGCCGGTGCGCGTCGACGGCCGCGTGATGATCGACGGCGGCATCTACAATCCGGTGCCGTTCGATCATCTGACCGGTCTGGCCGATATCGTCATCGGCGTCGATGTGGTCGGCGGACCGGATGGCGACGGCGAAACCATGCCGAGCCGGATCGACAGCCTGTTCGGTGCCAGCCAGTTGATGATGCAGTCGATCATCGCGATGAAGATGAAGGCGCATCCGCCGGAAATCCTGCTGCGCCCCGAGGTCAACCGCTTCCGGGTGATGGATTTTCTGCGCGCACAGGAAGTGCTGGCCGCGACCGCCGGCGTCAAGGATCAGCTGAAGACAGCACTTGACGAAGCAATTGAAGCGCGGATGAAGGTTTAGTCTTTAGGAGCAGAGAGGGTCTCGCCTATTGATCCGCGCTGGCGAGGACATCGCCGGCAGGCTTCGGTTTCACCGGTGTGGGGTTCGACAGCATCTCGTCATCGGCGGCCAGCGACGGTGCCGTTTCGCGTCTGGGCTTGATCAGCGGCTCGGGCTTGACCGGTTCGAAATGCAGCATGTCGCGCCCGGCGCTGATCCCTTCCGCCTCCTGCACCGCCAGGCGCGCCTCGTCGCGCCTGCGGATATCGTTCATGATTTCCTGTGCCTCGTTGTCGGCGATCCCCAATCCCTCCAGCGTATTGCGGCCGAAGACCAGGCCGGACTCGAACGTCTCGCGCAGCTCATAATCGACGCCGCGCGCCCTGAGCGACAGGGTGTGGAGGCGGTCATAGGCTCGGGCATAAATCCGGGCATTCGGATATTCCGCCTGCACCATGTCGACGATCCGGTCGGTGATCTCTCGTTTCTGGGTGCAAACGGCGACGATCTTGGCCCGCTCGATCCCGGCGGCGCGCAGCACGTCAAGCCGGGTGCCGTCGCCGAAATAGATGCGGAATCCGAAGGTCGCGGCCTGGCGGACGCGCGCGGCGGAATGATCGATGATCGTCACTTCGCGGCCACCGGCAAGAAGGATCTGCGAGGCGATCTGGCCGAAGCGGGAAAAGCCGATCATCAGCACATCGGCGCCGGCACCATCGAAATCCTCCTCGAGCTCCTCGGCCATCTCGGCCTGTTCCTGCATGAGGAAATTTGCGAGCGCGGAGGCGGCAGGTGTCAGCGCCATCGACAGGGTGACGATGACGATCAGGAGCGATGCCCATCCGGCGGAAAACACGCCGGCCGCCGATGCGGCGGTGAACAGCACAAAGCCGAATTCCCCGCCCTGCGGCAACAGCAGGCCGATGCGCACCGCGTCATTGTGCGGCGAACCGGTGAGGCGGCAGAGTGCGTACATGGCCAACGCCTTGATGAGCATCAGCGCCGGCACGGCGACAAGGATGAGATGCCAGTTTTCGAGGATGACCTTAATGTCCAGCGACAGTCCGACCGCCATGAAGAACAGCGCGAGCAGCAGCCCACGGAACGGCTCGATATCCGCTTCCAGTTCGTGCCGGTAGGACGATTCGGCCAGAAGCACGCCGGCGAGGAACGCGCCCATGGCCATGGACAGGCCGGCAAGCTGCATCATGGTGGCGGCACCAAGCACGATCAGCAGGGCTGCGGCGATCATGACTTCCCTTGCGCCGGTGCGGGCGATGATCTGAAACAGGGGATTGAGCAGGTAGCGGCCGGCGATGACCATGCTCAGGATCGCGCCAATGGCCACGGCAAAATCCTGCAGCGGCGGGCTGGTATCCTCCGGCGCCTGCAGGGCAAGCAGCGGGATCAGCGCCAGAAGCGGCACGATGGCCAGATCCTGCAGCAGCAGCACCGAAAACGCGCGCTGGCCATAGCGTGTGTTGGTGTCGCCGTTTTCGTCGAGAATCTGCAGGGCAAAGGCCGTTGACGACAATGCCAGCCCGAAACCGGTGATGATGCTGCCGCTCCAGTCGAGCAGGCCGGTCCAGAAAACGATTGCCGAGATCGTCGCACCGGTGACCAGCACCTGCGCGGTGCCGAGCCCGAAGATGTCGCGCCGCATCTGCCAGAGGCGGGAAGGCTTGAGTTCCAGCCCGATGATGAAGAGCAGGAACACCACACCCAGTTCGGCAAAACCGAGGATTTGCTCGCCATCGCTGATCTGATGCAGAAGCGGGCCGATGATGATGCCGGCTGCAAGATAGCCGAGAACCGTGCCGAGCCCGAGCTTCCTGAAGATCGGCGCTGCGACCACGGCGCCGCCGAGCAAGAGCAGGGCCTGTGAGGTGAGGGCGGGTGACGTCGACATACGTGTTCTTTCCTGGCGCGCAGCCGCTTGCTGCGGCTCTGGCGTGTCTGGTTGGGCGAGTTTGCCCGAAAATAGGCATTTGGTCGGGGGCGGCGATCAAGAATCAGGATATGCCCTTGATGCCCGTCCCACTGCACAATAAATGGAGCGGGAATGAAAGGCTAAATCATGTCCGATATTATCGATTCCGGTGTTCTGCAGACAAGGGCGGCCGCGCTCATCGATTTGGCGCTGAAAGCGGGTGCCGACCAGGCGGATGCCGTCGTGGTCCGGGGACGCTCCCGCTCCGTCTCCGTGCGCCTCGGCAAAGTCGAAGGCACCGACGCGTCGGAAAGCGATGATTTCTCTCTTCGCGTCTTCGTCGGCCGCCGCGTTGCCAGTGTTTCGGCCAATCCGGGTTTTGACCTGAAGGTTCTGGCCGAGCGCGCGGTCGCGATGGCCAAGGCCTCTCCCGAAGATCCGTTTGCAAGCCTTGCCGACAGCGAACGCCTGGCGAGGTCCTATCCCGATCTCGATCTTTACGATCCGACCGAAGTCTCGACGGAAGCCTTGACGGCCGCAGCACTTGAAGCCGAAGAGGCAGCGCTTGCCGTTGGCGGCGTCACCAATTCGAGCGGCGCCGGTGCGTCCGCCGGCATGGGCGGCATGGTGCTGGTCACTTCGCACGGCTTTTCCGGTGCTTATATGGGCACGCGCTTTGGCCGTTCCGTCAGCGCCATTGCCGGCGACGGCACAAAGATGGAGCGCGACTATGATTTCGACAGCCGCCTCTACTTCGCCGATCTGAAATCCGCAGCCGAGATCGGCCGCACCGCTGGCGAAAGGGCTGTGGCCCGCATCGGCCCGCGCCAGGTACCGACCCAGAAGAATGTCACTGTCGTTTTCGATCCGCGCATGGCCCGCGGTTTTGCCGGCCATATCGCCGGTGCGATCAACGGTGCCTCGGTCGCCCGCAAGACCAGCTTCCTGCGCGACATGATGGGAAAACCGGTGATGAAGGCCGGCCTGACCGTCACCGACGATCCGCTGGTGGTGCGGGGCTCTTCGTCGCGCCCGTTCGATGGCGAGGGTGTCACCGGACAGAAATTGTCGATGATCGAGGACGGTGTGCTCAAACAGTGGTTCCTGTCCACCTCGACCGGCCGTGAACTGGGCCTGGAGACCAATGGACGCGGCGTGCGCAGCGGCCCGGCAGTCTCCCCTTCGGCAACCAATTTCGCGCTGGAACCCGGCAGCATCTCCCGCGAAGAATTGATCGGCAGTGTCAAGACGGGTTTCTATGTGACCGAGCTGATCGGTCAGGGCGTCAACATGCTGACCGGCGAATACAGCCGGGGTGCATCCGGCTTCTGGATCGAAAACGGCGAGTTGACGTTCCCGGTTTCTGAAGTCACGATTGCCTCCAACCTCAAGCAGATGTTCTTTGCCATAACGCTTGCCGACGATATCGACCGCAAGTTCGGTGTTGCGGCGCCGACGCTTGCCATCGAGGGCATGACGCTCGCGGGCAAGTGACCGCCTTGCACTGTAAACTTCGACGCGGCTGATGATGCCGCGGGAATTGGAAAGTCTGACATGAATGCCGTTCGCCCATCGCCGGAGCAATGGTTCAGCGATCTGGGACTGATCACGATGGCTGCGAAAGCCGCGGGTGAAAAGGCGCTGTCCTATTTCCGCAAGGATCCGGACGTCCAATGGAAGAACGGCGGGCGCTCGCCCGTCAGTGAAGCGGATTTTGCGGCAAACGATATCCTCAAGGAAAAGCTCTTGGCGGCACGGCCGAACTATGGCTGGCTGTCGGAAGAAACAGACGACGACGAGGCGAGACTTGGTTGCGATACGGTCTTCGTCGTCGATCCGATCGATGGAACCCGTGCGTTTATCGCCGGCAAGGACGTCTGGTGCGTCAGCGTCGCCGTCGTGCATCTTGGCCGCCCGGTGGCCGGCGTGCTCTTTGCGCCAGTGCTTGGCGAACTGTTTCAGGGAACACTGACGGGCCAAGCGCTGAAGAACGGCGAGCCGATCACCGTCAAGGAAACGGGCACGGAGATTTTGCGGATCGCGCTTGCCGAAGAAACGGTCGGACTGCTTGAGCCTGGCTATCGCTTGGGCGTGTCGCGCATTCCGCACGTGCCCTCGCTTGCCTACCGGATTGCGATGATCGCCGATGGCCGTATCGATGGCACCGTCGTCAAGAAAAATTCGCATGACTGGGATCTGGCGGCGGCCGATCTGATCCTGGAGCGGGCTGGCGGCGCTCTTTTCAATCTCGATGCGCAGCCGCTTTCCTACAATCGCCCCAATGTTCGCCATACGGTCCTGTGCGCGGCTGCAAGGCCCGCATTACCGGCGTTGATTGCCGCATCCCGGGGGCTGGAGGGCCATTGACCTTTCCGGCTGAATGCCGCAAACCACAAGCAAAATACGGCAAGAAAATTGGAAGGTCTGATGGCTCAGGATTCGGAAGTAAAACAGCGGCTGCATCTGGTGTTCGGCGGTGAATTGACAACGCTGACCGGTGTCCAGTTCCGTGATCTGCAAAAACTCGACGTCGTCGGCATCTTCCCGGATTACGACAGCGCGCTGGCGGCCTGGAAGTCCAAGGCCCAGCTGACCGTCGACAATGCGCATATGCGCTATTTCATCGTCCACATGCATCGGTTGCTGGATCCGGAACAGGCTTGATGCCAGGGCGTTTCAGACAGGCAAGCCGTGCGGCTGAACGGGCTGCCGCCGCAACCGCGGACGGCCTTCGGGCTGGCCGTTGCGCGAGGGGCTTGTCCTCATGACCCGCATGCTCGCCCGGCTGGCCCTGTCCAGCTATCGCTGGATCGGCACGGCAGTCTATCCGTTGGTCTGGGGTTATCTTGCCGCCCGCGCCGCCAAGGGCAAGGAAGACAGTGCGCGGCGCCAGGAACGTTATGGTCATGCCAGCGCGCCACGCCCGCAAGGGCCGCTGGTCTGGTTTCACGCCGCAAGCGTCGGCGAAACGATGGCCGTCATCCCGCTGATCAATGAAGTCTCGCGCCGCGGCATCGCCGTGGTTTTGACCACCGGGACGACGACATCGGCAGGCGTCGCCGCCAAGCGGCTCGGCTCCAATATCGTCCATCAATATGTGCCGCTCGATTTCAAGCCGGCCGTCAGCCGTTTCCTCGACTATTGGGAGCCGGATCTGGCGATCATCGCGGAATCGGAGATATGGCCGATGACGATGATGGAACTCGGGCAGCGCCATATTCCGCAGGTGCTGGTCAACGGCCGTCTGTCGGACCGCACCTTCGGCCGCTGGAAGAAGCGCCTCTGGCTTGCTGACGCGCTGTTTGAAAACCTGGCGCTTGTCATTGCCCAGTCCGAGGCCGACGCGGACCGTTTCCGTACCCTCGGTGCGCTGCCGGTGATGGTATCGGGCAATCTGAAGGTCGATACCGATGCGCCGCCGCATGACAATCATGCGCTCAAGCACTACCGCCAGCAGATCCGCGATCGCAAGACCTGGGCTGCCATCTCGACTTTCGAGGGCGAGGAAAATGCCGCCGGCATCGTCCATCGCGCCCTGAAGGAGCGGACCGGCCTGTTGACCATCATCGTGCCGCGCCATCCCGAGCGCTGCGACGCGATCGAGGCGATGCTGACCTCCAAGGGGCTGACGGTCGCAAGGCGCACCCGCAACGATCCGATCACGCCGGAAACCGATATCTTCCTCGGTGATACCATCGGCGAGATGGGGCTTTACCTGCGCCTGACCGAAGTGGCCTTTGTCGGCCGCTCGCTGTTTGCCGAGGGCGGCCAGAACCCGCTGGAACCGGCCATGCTCGGTTGCGCCATCCTGTCGGGCGGCAATGTCCAGAATTTCCGCGACACCTACCAGATGCTGGCCAAAAACGGCAGTGCCAAGATCATTCGCGATGTCGAGATGCTGGCCAAGGGGGTAAATTATCTGCTCGTCCACGACGAGGTGCGTCGCAAGATGATCGATGCGGGGCTGGAAACCGTGCATGAAATGCGCGGAGCACTGTCGGCAACGATCAGGGGGCTGGAGCCCTATATCAATCCGCTGACGGTCAAGGCCCGGCTGCAGCCTCGCAGCGAAAACTGACAGTTTCTTCCGGTGGGATGTTCATGACGACTGACAAGACCATTTCCGGCATCCTCTTCGACAAGGACGGGACGCTGCTCGATTATGTGAAGAGCTGGGTTCCGGTGAACTACGAAGTCGCCAGCATCGCCGCCAATGGCGATGCTGCACTGGCAAGGCGTTTGCTCGCCGCGGGTGGCATGGATCCCGACACCGGCCATGTCCTGCCCGACAGCCTTCTGGCCGCAGGCAACACCGTCGAGATCGCCACCGGCATGGTCGCGGCCGGTGCGCCCTATACGGTCGAGGCGCTGACGGAGAAGCTCGACGGGCTGTTTTCCAATTCGGCGGAATACGCGGTGCCCGTCACCGATCTCGCCACGTTCTTTGCGGGCCTGCATGCCAAAGGCTACCGCCTCGGCGTCGCTTCCAGCGACAACGAACGCTCGATCCGCGAAACCGCCAAGCGCTTCGGTTTTGACGGCTACCTTCACTATGTCGCAGGTTATGATAGCGGCTTCGGCACCAAGCCGCAGCCCGGCATGGTGCACGGTTTTTGCGAGGCGACGGGGCTTGAGCCCCATCAGGTCGCCGTCGTCGGCGACAACAATCACGATCTGCATATGGGCCGCAATGCCGGCGTCGGCCTGACGGTGGCCGTTTTGACCGGCACCGGCTCGCCGCAATCGCTCGCGGCTGCGTCGGATCATTGCCTCAACGATATCACCGAACTCGAGACGGTATTGCGTTAGCCGCTGCCCCTCTACCGGAACAGTTGCATCAGCAGCGACGGCGCGTTGTTGGCGATGTTGAGTGCCTGAACGGCCAGCTGGACTTGTGCCTGGACGGCTTTGAGCTTGGTCGAGGCATCGTTCATGTCGGCGTCCACCAGACGGCCGACGCCCTTCTGGATGGTTTCCGTCAGGGTCCGGTTGAAGTCTGTCTGCATGTCGATGCGCATGCTGAGCGATCCAAGCGTCGCTCCCCGGTCGGTCAGCGCCGTATGGATATCGTCGTAGCGCTTCAAAAGAAGATCGGTCGCATAGCCCACCAGATCGTCGGGCACTTCCCCCATATGCGAGGCGCTGTACATGTCGTCGGTCTGGGCGCCGTTGGCAAAGCCAATCTGGGTGCGGCCGTTGAACGCCGGCAGCCACGCGGTGGTCTTTGCGGGGTCTGCATGTGCCACACCGCCGGTCATGCCATCGGCCTGCGGGGTATCGGCCAGGCCGTTCTGTGCCGAGGTGGTTCCGTCGTCGTTCTTGTAGGTGGCCGGTCCGAAGACATTGAGGTTGCTGTCGCCATAGATATTGATGATGCCGATCTTGCCTTTGGTGTAGCTCGCAACGATGCCGCCAAAGGCGACATTGGCGTCCGGGGCATTCATCTCGATGTAGCTCAGTGTCTTGCCGTTGCCATCGACATAGGTTTTTTCGGTATAGTTCAATTGTCCCGGCGCCAGCAGGTTGCGGCCGTTGAACGACGCCGATTGCGTGGTCGAGAGAAACTGTTTTTCCAGCTCGTAGATTTCCGCGCTGACCTTGTAGCGGTCCACGCCCGGCTCCTTCATCGCCATGATCTTGGTCTTGATTTCGGAGGTGATGGTGATGAGGTCTTCCATTCCCTGATAGGACACGTCGACGAGGGCCGCGCCCAGCTCCAGCGCGTCGACCACGGTGCTCGTCGCCTTGGTGGTGTTGCGCATGTCGGTTGCAATCGACCAATAGGCGGCATTGTCGGAGGCCTGCGATATCCGCATGCCGGTCGTAATGACATCCTGCATCTTGGCATGGGTGCTGTCATTATGGCGCAGAATCGCCAAAGCGGCGGTGGCCGCCGCGTTGAAACTTATATTCATTTTTAGGTCCGCTACGAAAAACAGGAAAACGGAAAGACACCAGTCTGGTTAATCGACAGTGCCGCAGACTGGTTAACACTCGGTGTATCGCATGGGTTGCAAGTGGGCTTCGCAAAGACGCTTGGCTGTCGCGTGCGAGCCGCCGGCCGAGCCGGCCGATCCGCGCACGGCTTGCAATTGGCGGAAAACTGACGTTTTGTGTCGCGGATCGAGACGGCTTTTTCTGCTGAAAAAAATGTTTTGGACATGACAAGAATTTTGCCGCGCAGGACATTGCGAAAACCGGGAGAAACCGGCCGGCGCGGGGAGGCCTGGAAGGACTGATGGTTTCTGATGCACCGCCGTTCTGGTGGACCAAAGCGGATTGGCGCGCCTATGGCCTTTGGCCTTTCTCCTGGATTTATGGGCGCATTTCCGGCTCGCGCATGGATCATGCGCGGCGTGCTTCCGTGCCGGTACCGGTCATCTGCGTCGGCAATTTCACCGTCGGCGGGGCGGGCAAGACGCCGACCGCCATCGCGCTTGCGCGGGCTGCCCGCCAGCGCGGGCTGAAACCAGGCTTCCTCAGCCGCGGCTATGGCGGTTCGCTCGATGTCACGACGGTCGTCGATCCCGCCCATCACCGTGCCCGCGATGTCGGCGACGAGCCGCTGCTCCTGGCGCGCGAAGGCCTGGCCGTCGTCTGCCGCAAGCGCGTCGAAGGCGCCCGTAGGCTGGTGGCTGAGGGCGCCGATATCATCATCATGGATGACGGTTTCCAGAGCGCCCGGCTGACCTTTGATTTTTCCCTGCTGGTGATCGACAGCCAGCGCGGCATCGGCAACGGTTTCCTGATCCCGGCCGGCCCGGTGCGCGCGCCGATCCGCCAGCAGGTCCGCCATGCCTCGGCGCTTCTGAAGATCGGCAACGGTGATCGCGCCGACGCCCTGATCCGCCGCTCGGCGCGGGCCGGCAAGCAGATTTATGCCGCGAATGTCGAACATCTCGACGATGGCGGGCTGAAGGACGTTCCGGTGCTTGCCTGGGCCGGCATTGCCGATCCGGAAAAATTCTTCCGCACGGTGCGCGAGACAGGGGCCGTCATCGCCGAGACCCGCAGCTTTCCGGATCATCACCATTTTTCCGAGGACGAGATTGCCGATCTTCTCGATCACGCCGCCAGCCATGGCTACCAGCTGGTGACCACCGCCAAGGACATGGTGCGGCTGGAACCCGACCATGGCCGCGCAGCGGAATTGATGGAAAAGAGCAGGGTGATCGAGGTCGAGGTTCGCTTCGACGATCCCGGCTCACCCGGCAAGATCATCGATGCGGCGGTCAAGGCTGCCCGTAGCCGCAATCTGCGCAAGTCGTTGGCGAACACTGCCGCAAGCGGTGCCGCGAGAATGACGTAACGTCTATTTCTGGTTCGGCAGGATACCGGCGCGCTTGTCGGCCTCATAGGACGCTTCGGCGTCGGCATAGGGCTCCTGCCGCGCGACGCTCCAGTAGCGCAGTTCATCGACGGGGATGGTGGCGCCGGTCATCGCGCAGATGACATACGAGCCGGGCAGGACGATCTGGAAGTCGCCATCGAGATAGCGGATCTTGGCTTCCCGGTTGTTGCTGCCCTCAAATCTGTTCATTGTCCTTCGACCTCGCATCAATTTTCGCTCGCTCTTTACAGCGCCGCGCGTCATTGATGATGCGCAAAGGTCGCTGTAACACTTTAAATTCGCTGCATAATTCTCTTAAATCGATTTCGATTTAAGAGAATTATGCAGTAAAAGCACCGCCTCGGCAGGCATCCGGAATGGACGCGATCAGGCCACATGCATCCCAGCGTCATCTGTTGGGATCATGCTCTACTGCATAATTCCCGAAATCGGAATCGATTTAAGGAAAAATTATGCTGTAAATTAGAAATGTTGCATTGACCTTTGCGCGTCATCGATGATGCGCGGTGCAGTGGCGCGACATCCCCCGGATTTCCAGTGCAAGTGACAGGCCGTTGTTCAACTGCGTCCGAACAGCCGCTCGATATCGGAGAGCTTCAGCTCGATATAGGTCGGCCGTCCATGGTTGCACTGGCCAGAACCCGGCGTCGCCTCCATCTGCCGCAAAAGCGCATTCATTTCCTCCGGCCTCAGCCGCCGGCCGGAGCGCACCGAGCCATGGCAGGCCATGGTGGCGGCCAGATAGTCGAGCCGGCCGGCAAGGCCGTTGGCCGTGTCCCATTCGGCAAGTTCGTCGGCCAGTTGCCGCACGAGGCCGGCAGCATCGATCTCGCCGAGCATGGACGGTGTCTCGCGGATGGCGATGGCGCCGGGCCCGAAGCGCTCGATGCCGAGCCCCAGCCTTGAGAATTCAGCCGAATGGCTGATCAACCGGTCGCAATCGTCTTCCGGCAGATCGACGATTTCCGGAATGAGCAGGGCCTGCGCCGGAATAGGCCGTGCGTTCAGGCCCTTGCGCAACTCCTCGAACACCAGCCGTTCATGGGCTGCATGCTGATCGACGATGACCAGACCGTCGTCCGTCTGGGCGACGATATAGTTTTCATGCAGCTGTGCCCGCGCCGCACCAAGCGGGTGGGCCCTATCCGGCTGAGGAGCGGCGGCAAGCTCTGGTTCGCTCAAAGGTGCGCGCGCCGACGGCATTGTCATTTCGGTAAAGGCCGCCTGCGGCCGCTCACCGAAGCCGGCAGGTCCCGAGCCGAAATCCATCGGCCGGTAGGGGGAGGCTGCGGCTGTCCAGGCACCGTTCGGCCGCTGCGGTTCCGGCCGGAAAGCCCGCATCAGGCCGCTGGCGCCGGTCGTCGAGGCCCGGTCGCCATCCTGCGCCAGCGCCTGGCGGATCGCACCGATGATCAGCCCGCGGATCATGCCGGGATCGCGGAAGCGGACATCGGATTTCGCCGGATGCACATTGACATCGACCACATCCGGATCGACCGTCAGCGACAGCACGGCCACCGGATAGCGCCCCTGCGGGATGGTCTCGGCATAGGCGGCGCGCAGCGCCGACCAGATCAGCTTGTCCTGGACAGGACGGCCGTTGACGAAGGCATATTGCTGCAGCGAGTTGCCGCGGTTGAAGGTCGGAACACCGGCAAATCCTGTCAGCCGCGCGCCCTCGCGTTCGGCGTCGACCTCGATTGCATTGTCGCGAAATTCCCGGCCCAGCACCTGGGCGATGCGGGCCAGCCGGTCGTCGCCGGTGGAGGCAAATTCCAGCGTCGTGCGGTCGGAACCCGACAGCACGAAGCGCACGCCCGGAAAGGCGATCGCCATGCGCCGGACGACCTCGGAGATGGCGGCCGCCTCGGCCCGCTCCGTCTTCATGAAATTGAGCCGCGCCGGTGTGGCGAAGAACAGGTCGCGCACCTCGACCACGGTGCCCTGATTGACTGCCGCTGGCTTTACCGGTTGCAGCTTGCCGCCGAAAACCCCGATCTCGGCACCATGGCTTGCGCCGCCCGGCCGGCTGGAGATTGTCAGCCGCGCAACGGAGCCGATCGAGGGCAAAGCTTCACCGCGAAAGCCCAGCGTCCGGATGTCGAGCAGATTGTCATCGAGCTTGGAGGTGCAGTGGCGGCGCACGGCCAGTTCGAGATCCTCCGGTCCCATGCCGCAGCCGTTGTCGGTGACCCTGAGCAGCGTCTTGCCGCCGCCCGCCGTGGCGATCTCGATGCGGGTTGCCCCGGCATCGAGCGCATTCTCGATCAGCTCCTTGGCAGCGCTTGCGGGCCGTTCGATGACCTCGCCGGCGGCGATCTGGTTGATGAGGGTCTCGGAGAGTTGTTTGATGGCCATGGTCTATTGTCGAGGATTCGCGGCCGTATGAAAAGTACGGCGCAGCAACTATCCCCGGCTGTCGAGGTGTGGGGCCCTGACAAATTCGCCCGGGTTTAATCTGGCCTTAATACAAAGCTGCGACGTTCGGCAACAGCCTGAATGAACACAGGTTTTGTCATTTGGATTCCGCGGCGCAGCTGTCCGCCCGGAACGTGAACCCCAGATACGGCCATTATCGGCGCGTCCGTCAGCATGTCCCCGGAAAAAGAAGCCGCCAAGGTTATATGAGGGCTATGCAATGAATGATGTAGCGTCTTTCGGCGCGAACATCCAGAAGACCGTGCTCGAAGCGGCGTCTGACGCGCTCGGCTTGGCCATCCTTGTCTGCGACAAGAATGACGAGATTGTTTTTGCGAGCCGCCCCGTTCTGCAGTTCTATCCTATTCCGGCCCATTTTCTCAAAACCGGCACCCGGCTGAAGGATTTTCTCGGGGCGATCTTCGATTGCGGTGTTCGCAGCGGCACGGCGCCTGAGACCAGCCGCCGCCATGCCAATCGCGAGGAATGGATTTCCGAACAGCTCTCACATCATTGGCGCGAGCGTTTCGACGTGGTCGAGCGTATCGGCCGCCACCGCTGGATCAATGTGCGCAAGCGGCGGCTGTCGAGCGGGCTTGGCATTGTTGCGATCAGCGATGTCTCCGAGCAAAAGAAGCGCGAAGAACAGATTCAGCTCGACATGGAGCGGGTGGAGCTGACCGAGAGTATCCTCGATTGCCTGCCCAATCCAATTTGCGTCAAGGATCGAAGCCTCAGCTATGTCGCCGTCAACAAGGCGTTCTGCGCCGTGCATGGCATGACTGCTGAGGCCATTCTCGGCCGGTCCGTCTGGGATCTGCTGGAGCCGGACCTTGCCGAGAAATTCGAGCGGTCCGACCGTGCAACGCTGGAAACCGGCGAGGCCCATAGCATGCCGGAACAGATCGTTCAGGCCGATGGCGAGGATCTCTGGGTCGTTACCCGCAAGTTCCGCATCGGTGATCCCGGCAAATACCTGCTGGTCACCTGCATGAACGACGTGACAGATCTTGTTGTCGGCTATGATGGGTTGGATGATATCACATCCGGACGGTCCGCCCTGCAAATCAAGGACTACAGCGTCTTCGTTCCGGCGCAGAATTGCTACGATCCCTTCCGCTCGATCGACATGCAGCATCTGGTCGAAGCCGGCGCGATCATCGACCCCGCCGTGAAGCACAAGCAGAAAATTCTCTTGATGACGAATGCGGCGGCTCTTGAAGTCAACCTGGTGCCGCAGCTGCGTCGCTGGGGTTTTGATGCCTGCGCGGTCAGAAACACCACCGAACTTGCAGCCTTCAAGGATGCGTGCACGGCGCGCGGCGTTACGATCGATGCATTTCTGATCGATGGCACGATGGCGGACGCGTTGGCGACGGTTGCCGGCTGGACGATGTCTCCGTCCCTGGTGATCGCCAGGGATTGGAAAGCCGTCGAATTGCGCGCGAGCATTCTTGGCTTGTGCGAAAACGGCATCGGCGAATTGCCCTCAGCCGATACCGATGGCCCTGCCGATTGGGATATCATCGTGCCGGACATCAGCCTGGCCGGCAGACCGGTGCCGGAAGTCGAAGTCGTGGTTGCCGAAGACAACGAAATCAATCAGTTCGTCTTTGCCCAGATCCTCGAAGGGATCGGCATATCCTATCGCATCGCCGCCAACGGCGAGGAGGCCGTCAAGCTGTGGCAGCAATATCGGCCGAACCTCGTGCTGATGGATGTCTCGATGCCGGTGATGAACGGGTTTGATGCAGCGCGCGCAATCCGGGCTCTTGAAAAAAATGCAAGCTTCCAGACCCCGATCATCGCCGTCACGGCGCAGGCGCTCGATATCGATATCGAGCAAAGCAGGCTGGCAGGCATGGACGATTACATCACCAAGCCGATCAGTCCGGATATGATCGAGGCCGTCTATCGCAAGTTCGTCAACACGAAAGCGGAACGCTTGGCGGGCTGATAGCTTAAGGACGTTCGGAAGGCGTCTAAAACGCTGCGGGAAGGCAGGCAAAAGCACGCGTCGGGGCCTATTGATGTCAACTCCCTAGAATTAGGGAGGGGGATGCAGGAAGTGGGGACGAGGTGCATTCGAAATCTTAACCCTCCATCCCCATCGTCTGTTCCTGACACTGCTTGGAATCCAATCCTGGGAATGCGTTTATGAATTCTGCTGAAACACCGTCTCAGCACATCAGCCGGAACGATCTGCATGCCATGGCTTACACGGATCCGCTGACCGGGCTTGGCAATTCCTATAGGCTGCGTGACAAGGTGCGCGAAATTGCCGCCGAACGCGCCAGCGATCCCGCGCCGTTCACGATAGGCCTTGCCAATCTCGACGGGTTCAAGCCGATCAACGATCTCTTCGGCCCCAGTGCCGGCGATGAAATCCTCTGCCAGGTGGCCAACCGGTTGCTTGCCTGCGTGCCGGATGGCGCGACGGTGATCCGCGCCGGCGGCGACGAGTTCGCTTTCGTGTTGCCTTTGGTATTCGAGCGCAAGGCCGCCGAAAAGATCGGCAATATGCTGAAGGAGGTGCTGTCGGCACCTTTCGATCTCGGCGAGCGCAATGTGCGCCTTTCGGCATCCTTCGGGTTTGCCGTCTATCCGTTTGCCGGCGAGGAATTCGAGGACCTCTTGAAAAGCGCCGACACGGCGCTCTACCGTTCCAAGCGCCGTGGGCGCGGCCAGATCACCGTCTATTCCCAGGAAATCGCCCAGGAGATGAAGCGCGCGACGCAGCTTGAGCAGGCGCTGCGCAATGCCATCATTGCCGATGAAGTCGATGTCCATTTCCAGCCGATCGTCAATCTGAAGACGGAAATGGTGGTTGGTTTCGAAGCTCTCGCCCGCTGGTGCGATCCGGATCTCGGTTACGTCTCGCCAGCCGTCTTCGTGCCGCTCGCAGAAGAACGCGGCTTCATCGATTCCCTCTCGGAAACGCTGCTGCGCAAGGCTGCCGAGACGGCGCTGCTCTGGCCGAAGGAGTTGTTTTTATCCTTCAACCTGTCGTCGGCGCAGCTGATGGATCCGATGACCAGCACCAATATCCTGTCGATCATCCAGCGTGCCGGGCTCGATCCGCGCCGGCTGGAACTCGAGATCACGGAAACCGCCGTCATGACCGATGCGGATGTGGCGCAAAAGATCGTCACCGAGCTTCGGGCAGCCGGCGTTCGCATCTCGCTCGACGATTTCGGCACCGGCCAGTCCAGCCTTGGCCGCCTCAGGGATTTCTCCTTCGACAAGGTCAAGGTCGACCGCGCCTTCGTCTCGCGCATCTCCGCCGATCGGGCGTCCGAACACATCGTCAAGGCGATCATCGCCATGTGCGACGGCCTCAACCTTGAAGTCGTTGCCGAAGGGATCGAGGATTTTTCCGAAGCGCTGAAGCTGAAAGGCCTCGGCTGCGGCATGGGGCAGGGCTATTTCTACGGCAAGCCGGCAGATTCCGTCACGACGCTGCGTTATCTCGCCGAGAAATATCAAGAAACCGGACCGGCGCTCTCTGTCGCCGTCTAGAGCAACTCCAGCAAAAGTGCATCGCGGTTTTGCGTCCGGAATTGCGTAAGAACAAAAAAATAGAATATTTTCGCGATTCGGAGAAAAGCGGAAATGCGCTGACACCTTTGCTCACCCCTCGCGTTCCCGGCGCCCTTCCTCCAGAAGCCAGTCGCGCACCCGGCGGGCCTGCTGGTTGAGCTCGCGCGAACGCGGCCAGACGACGTAGAAGGCCAGGTCCGTCTTCAGCACATGATTGCCGACCGGAACGAGCGCGCCTGAGCGGACCTGCCGTTCGATCAGGTGGTTCCAGCCAAGCGCGATGCCTTCGCCGGCGAGCACGGCCTGGATGACCAGAACATAATCATTCAATGTCAGCCGCCGCGCCTTGGCGGGGTAGGAAACCCCGGCGCTGGCAAACCATTCCTGCCAGCTATAGGCCTGCCTGACCGGTTCTTCCAGATGGATCAACGGGTGCTTCAGCAGGTCAGCCGGCCGTTGCGGCATGCCGTTGGCCTCGACGAAGGCGGGCGACGCGACGGCGCTGATCACCTCGGGTGCCAAAAGTGCCGTATGATAACGCGGCCAGTTGATCGGATCGCCGCCGCCGCGAACCGCAAGTGGGATCGGCTCCTCCTCAAGGTCGAGATCGCGCACGCTGGTCTGGATGCGCAGATCGATCTCGGGCAGGTCTTCGCGCAGTTTTGTCAGCCGCGGCAGCATCCACATCGAGGCAAAGGCAGTCGAGGCGGCGAGCGTCACATTGGTCTCGCGCCGTTTGGCGCGGATTTCCTCGGCCGATTTCTGGATACGCGACAGGCCGAGCGATACGTCGGCATGGAATTTCTCGCCTGCTTCCGTCAATTGCACCGCCCGGTGGACCCGGTGAAACAAAGGCACGCCAAGCTGCTCCTCCAGCCCGCGAATGGCATAGGAGACGGCAGCCTGCGTCATCGCCAGCTCATTGGCGGCACGGGTGAAATTCTGATGGCGCCCGGCCGCCTCGAAGACGATCAGGCTGGAAGCGGAGGGCAGTAGGCGGCGGAGTGTTTCCATAAATTCAGCTTATATCATGTGTCGAATTTTTCCAGCGTTACACTGGCCTTTTTCACCGCTAGCCTCGACTGAGACAATGGGAGGTGACAGATGGAAACGCTCGTGGCCGCAGAGACAGAACCGGCAAGACGCACACGCCCGGCACGTTCGGCGCGGCGCGACAATGCGGCAAGGATAACGGGTGTTCCCTATATCGCCCGCAACATCCCGACCTACGATATTCTGAGCGAGGAAAACCTTCAGAAGATCGAGCGCGTCGCCGACCGGATCCTGTCGGAAGTCGGCATCGAGTTCCGCGACGATCCGGCCTCGCTCGATCATTGGAAACGGGCCGGCGCCAAGGTCGATGGTGTGCTCGTGCGGTTCGAGCCGGGCATGTTGAACGAGATCGTATCGAGCGCACCTGCCCAGTTCACCCAGCATGCGCGCAATCCCGCCCACAATGTCGAGATCGGCGGCAAGAACGTCGTCTTTTCCCCGGCCTATGGCTCGCCCTTCGTCATGGACCTCGACAAGGGCCGCCGCTACGGCACGCTGGAGGATTTCCGAAACTTCATCAAGCTTGCCCAGTCGAGCCCCTGGCTGCATCATTCCGGCGGCACGATCTGCGAGCCGGTCGATGTGCCGGTCAACAAGCGCCATCTCGACATGGTCTACAGCCATATCAAATATTCCGACCGCGCCTTCATGGGCTCGATCACCGCCGAGGACCGGGCGGAAGATTCGATCGACATGGCGCGGCTGGTCTTCGGCCGTGATTTCGTCGATAAAAATTGCGTTATCCTCGGCAATGTCAACGTCAACTCGCCGCTCGTCTGGGATGGCACGATGACAAGATCGTTGCGCGCCTATGCCCGTGCCAACCAGGCGGCGGTCATCGTGCCGTTCATCCTGGGCGGCGCCATGGGCCCGGTCACCAATGCCGGGGCGATTGCCCAATCCTATGCCGAAACGCTGGCCGGCTGTGCGCTGACGCAGCTGGAGCGCAAGGGCGCACCGGTGATCTTTGGCAATTTCCTGTCCTCCATGTCGCTGCGCTCTGGCTCTCCGACGTTCGGCACACCGGAGCCCGCCATCGGCTCGATGGTCATCGGTCAGCTGGCAAGACGGTTGAAGCTGCCGCTGCGTTGCGCCGGCAATTTTTCCAATTCGAAACTGCCGGATGCGCAGGCGATGCAGGAAGGCGTCATGTCGATGTTGTCGGCCGTGCATTGCGGCGCCAACTTCATCCTGCATTCGGCCGGTTTCCTCGATGGCTTGCTTGCCATGTCTTATGAGAAATTCGTGATGGACACCGATTTCTGTGGCGCCCTGCATTCCTATCTCGCGGGCGTCGTGGTGGACGACAACACGCTGGCCATGGACGCCTTCCTGCAGGTCGGCCCCGGCAGCCATTTCCTCGGCTGCGATCACACGATGCGCAATTACCAGACGGCATTCTGGGATTCGAGGCTTTCCGACAACGAGCCTTTCGAGAAATGGAGCGAGGAGGGCGGCTCCACCGATATGGCGATGCGCGCCAACACGCGCTGGAAAAAGACGCTAGCCGAATATGAGGCGCCGCCGCTGGACGTGGCAATCGACGAGGAATTGCGCGATTACATGGAACGGAAAAAGACAGCTATGGCCGACGCCTGGTATTGAGGGTCACCCTCACCAACTTCGGCCAACGGCTCCTAAACTCGCCCGGCCTGTGTATCCTCTCCCGCAAGGGGGAGGAAGACCCGCGGAGAACGCCTCAGCTCTCCCCTTGCGGGAGAGGGATAGTATGCCCGCACGAAGCGAAGCTGAGTGTTTGGGCGCGCTTGGTGAGGGGTATTGCAAAACAACCCTGAATTCGAAACCTGAGCCAAACAATGACCCCATCCAACGACCCGCTTCTCCAGCCCTATCAGCTCAAGCATCTGACGCTGAAAAATCGGATCATGTCGACATCGCATGAGCCGGCCTATTCGGAAGACGGTATGCCGAAGGACCGTTACCGGCTCTATCATCTCGAAAAGGCCAAGGGCGGCATTGCGCTGACGATGACGGCGGGCTCGGCGATCGTGTCGGAGGATTCGCCCCCCGCCTTCGGCAATCTCTACGCCTATTCCGATGAGATCGTGCCCTGGCTGAAGAAGATCGCCGACGACTGTCACGAGCACGGCGCCGCCGTGATGATCCAGCTCACCCATCTCGGCCGCCGTACCGGCTGGAACAAGGGCGACTGGTTGCCGGTCCTCTCAGCCTCTCCCGTGCGTGAGGCGGCGCACCGGGCTTTCCCCAAGGAAATCGAGGACTGGGATATCGAGCGTATCATCGGCGATTATGCGAGCGCTGCGCAACGCATGCAGGCGGCCGGGCTGGATGGTATCGAGTTCGAAGCCTACGGCCATCTGATGGACGGCTTCTGGTCACCGGCGACCAACCACCGCGACGACGAATATGGCGGCTCGCTCGACAACCRCATGCGCTTCTCGAATATGGTGCTCGACGCCGTGCGCAAGGCCGTTGGGCCTGATTTCATCGTCGGCATCCGCATGGTGGCCGACGAGCAGTGGGACATTGGCCTTTCCCGGGAGGAGGGCGTCGAGATCGCCAGGCGGCTGGCCGGTTCCGGCAAGGTCGATTTCCTCAACATCATCCGCGGCCATATCGATCATGACGCGCATCTGACCAATGTCATCCCGATCCAGGGCATGCCCTCATCGCCGCATCTGGATTTCGCCGGCGAGGTACGCGCGGCAACGAAATTTCCGGTTTTCCACGCCGCCCGCATCGCCGATGTCGCGACGGCACGGCATGCGATCGCCGAAKGCAAGCTCGACATGGTCGGCATGACCCGTGCCCATATCGCCGACCCGCATATCGTCAAGAAGATCATCGAGGGCCGCGAAAACCAGATCCGCCCCTGCGTCGGCGCCACCTACTGTCTCGACCGCATCTATGAGGGCGGCGGTGCGCTGTGTATTCACAATGCGGCCACGGGCCGCGAGGCGACCATCCCGCATGTGATTTCAAAGACAACAGGACCATTGCGCAAAGCCGTCGTCGTCGGTGCCGGACCGGCGGGACTGGAGGCGGCACGGGTGCTGGCAGAGCGCGGCCATTCGGTGGAAGTTTTGGAAGCAACCGGCGCGGCGGGCGGCCAGATCCTGCTCGCAGCCCGCAATCCGCGCCGCAAGGAAATGATCGGCATCATCGACTGGCGGCTTTCCGAACTGGAGCGGCTCAGCGTTCCCATCCACTACAATGTCTTTGCCGAGGCGAGTGATATTCTGGAGCGAAAGCCCGATCTGGTCGTCATCGCCACCGGCGGCATCGCGCAAAATCCCGTGCTGGAGGCCGGTGATGAACTGGTGGTTTCCAGCTGGGATATCATCGCCGGTGTGATCAAGCCCGAAGGCCCGGTCCTGCTTTACGACGATAATGGCGCCCATACCGGCATGACGGCGGCGGAAATGATCGCGGCCAGCGGCACTGAGCTGGAGATCGTCTCGCCGGAGCGCATGTTCGCCCCGGAAATCGGCGGCATGAACCATGTACCCTATGCCAAGGCCTTTGCGGACAAACACGTCCGGGTGACGATCAACACGCGGCTGAAATCGGTGCGCCGCGAGGGCAATCAGCTGGTTGCAGTGCTGGGCTCCGACTATTCGGCAAATGCCTTGCTCGAACGTCGCGTCGCCCAGGTTGTCGTCGAGCACGGAACCCTGCCGATGGCAGACCTCTATCTCGAGCTCAAACCGCTGTCGCGCAATCTCGGCGCGGTGGACTACAAGGCGCTGATCCGCCAGGAAAACCCGATCCGGATGCGAAATCCCGAGGGAGAATTCGACCTGTTCCGCATCGGCGACGCCGTCGCCAGCCGCAATATTCACGCGGGCATCTATGACGCCCTGCGCTACGGCGTGCTGTTCTGAACGAAGGGAAACGGCGGCGCTTTCGCACCGCCGTCCATTATGTTGCCTAATCGCTTACTGGGCGGTTGCAGGCTGTTCGACCGGCTTCATGCCCGAAGCCGTGGACGACGTGGTTGTCGTGTCGACCGGGGTATTGGCGATCTGCTCGGCGATCTGCTGCGACTTGGTCTTGAATTCCGGAGCGGCCTTCAGCGTTTCGGCAGTTTCATGCGTGGTCAGCTTCAGGTCATCTGAATTCGGAATCTCGGCCACAGCGATGGTGTCCAGCGGCACGGCCACGTTCTTTTCGCCGATACCGAGGAAGCCGCCGACGCCGATGACCGCTGCTTCAACCGAGCCATCCATGGTGAAGATCACGTCGTTGATCTCGCCGATGCTCTCATCGGCAGCGTTGTAGACGGTCTGGCCGATGTAGGTGCTGGCAGATATCTGGCCTTCAGCCTGCTCGGTCAGATAGCCGGAGCCGGCGGTATGGGCCGCCTGGGCGGTCTGTCCGACCGGCTTCTTCATCGCGTCAACCGGTTGTTCGCCGGTCATCGGCGTTTCCATGGCCTGCGGCTGCGTAGCCGGTTGGGTGGTGTCCTGTGCGAGGCCAAGAGGTGCAAAAACGGTTATGCCTGCAAAAAGTGCACCTGCCGCGACGGACGCTGCGAGTTTCCTGGTCATTTTGAACCTACCTTTCCGTTCTCTTTGACGATCAAAGCGCGGGGTCCAAATCCTTGCCACCGCACCGGTGATGCAAACACAACGTAAAAGGTCGCGAGTGGTTCCGAAAAAAGCATGCAATTTCAGAGGGAGCTTTTCGTTGGGTTTTTAATCTCGCGGCAGATGAAAGCGAACAAAAACCGGGCTCAAGGCCCGGTTTCAGGATGCTTCTTGCTGAAACTCGCCCCGCCGAGAAAGCCGCGGTGAGGCCGCCTCCCTCGTGGCGGCCGTAAGTCGGTGCGCCCTGCCTTCAGAGCTTATAGGCCGGTTCGAAACGGCCTTTGACGGCGAAACCGAGTTCGAACGTCTTGCCGGCATCCGGATCGGCCTTGCGGGCCGCATCATCCATGTCCTGCCAGGCAGAGGTGACGAGCAGCCGGTCGGCCTTGGCGCCGATGAAGGCAGGGCAGCTCGACTGGGTGGCGGGCACGGAATGGCGGGCAACCCGTGTGCCATCCGGCCTGTAAACATCGACGGCGCCCTGGCCCCAGCGCGCATTCCAGATCAGGCCGTCGGCATCGCAGACCGACCCATCGACATCGCCGGGATTGCCGCTCTGGTCGCTGAACACGGTGGCGTCACCGGTGGGCAGGCCTGTGGCCGGATCGAGATCCACCCGCATGATGTGGTTGATGGCGGAATCGACGAAATAGCCGACGCTGCCGTCGGGCGAAAAGCAGATGCCGTTGGGAATGCTGATACCGCCGTAGAGCCGCGTCACGCTACCCTTGGCGACATGATAGATCGCGCCGGCTTCCTTTTCTGCCTTGCGGCCCATGGTGCCGACCCACAGGCTGCCGGATGGATGCACGCGGCCGTCGTTGGAGCGATTGCCGGGGTTGCTTTCAAGTGCCGCGTAGGCAGTCAGTTCGCCGGTTTTGATATCGCGGATGAACAGGCCGCGATCGGATGCGATCAGCTGCCGCAACGGATCGACCACCGCCAGCACGCTGCCCATGAAGGGCAGGGCATGCAGCGTTTTTTGTCCGCTTTCCAGATGCAGTTCGTGCAGCTCGCGGCCCTTGATATTGAACCACCAGGCGGTGCCGGTGGCGGGATCGAAGGTCGGGCCTTCGCCGAGCTCCAGTGTCAGGTCGCTGAGAATCCTGCCGGAAAAGGGAGTTGTCTCGATCATGCTCATGCCCCGTAAACCGCATCATAGGCCTTGATCGTCACCCGGGCCCGTTCCGCGACTTCGGCCGCACTCATGCCGGCCTTGTAGAGGCTCGAACCGAGGCCGAAGCTCTTGATGCCGATCTTGGCGTAGTCGCCGAAATTGGTGTCGGAAACGCCGCCGACGGCTGCGATTTCGAGGTCCGGCGGCAGGACGGTCCGGATAGCCGCGATGCCGGCCGGGCCAAGCACGCTGGCGGGAAAGAATTTGAGGCCCGTTGCGCCGGCATGGGCCGCGGCCAGCGCTTCGGTCGGGGTGAGCACACCGGGCATGGTGACCATGCCCCGGGCCGCCGCGAGCGCGATCACGTCGGTCTCGACATTCGGGCTCACCATCAGCTTGCCGCCGACGCCGTCGAGTTGTTCAACCTGTTCGATGGTCAAGACCGTGCCCGCGCCGATCAGGCAGCCGGCGGGCGCCATCTTCACGGCGATCTCGATCGATCGGAACGGGTCGGGCGAATTCAACGGGATTTCGATCGCCGTAAAGCCGGTTTCGATCAGCGCGCCGACGACGCCCTGCGTTTCCTCGGGCTTGAGACCGCGCAGGATGGCGATCAGCGGATATTTCATCGGCGGGAAAGGGATGCGGTGCATGATTTATCTTTCTTTTTCAGGCAGGCCAGATGGCGTTGGCAGCGGCTGCGAGGCCATGGCGAACGGCTTCATCGGCATCGATGGTGACGGGATTGAGCTTGAGAGCCGACAGGGCGGATTGATACAGCGCGGCAAGCGCACCGGAGGCCACCAGGCAGACGCCGCTGCCGGGCTTGGCGGTGGCGAGCGCGCCGGCGATTTCCAGGCCGATCAAGGTGCCGGACAGCCGGGCCTTGGCGGCATCCGCCGAGAGCCCGTGCAGCAGCTGGCCGCTGCGCACCGTAAAGACCAGATTGGTCGCCAGAGCCGGGTTTTTGACAGCTTTGGCGACCGCGCCGAGAAAGGCCGGGTCATCGTCGGCAAACGAACCGGCTCCGGCGATGGCATGGCTGAGAATGGAATGCTTGGCGATGACGTCGAACAGCTCGCCGGTCATGAAGGTCGAAAAGCCATCGACGATGCCGCCGGTCACGCGCACCCATTTGCTGTGCGTGCCGGGCATGCAGACGAGATGGCTGCCATTGCCGAGCTGCGATATCGCGCCGAGCAGTTGGGTTTCCTCGCCGCGGATCACATCCGGCGCCTCTTCGCTGCGCTGGGCAAGACCCGGCAGAATGCGGATATCCCGGTTGGCGTCGGGCACGGTCACGGCCGCCTTGACGATGGCGCTGAGCGGCGCGGGCGTATCGAGATAGCCTGCCTCGACCCAGCCCTGGCGGGCTCCGGCCATGCCGCAGACGATCACCGGCAGGTGCGGCGGTGCGGAAACTGCCTGAAGATGGGACTCGAGGACGGCAGAGAAACCGGTTTTCGCCGCCGTCGTCATGCCTTCGCCGCTGCGGCGTTCGGCAAGGATCGCGCCGCTTTCGCTGACGATCCACAGGCGGAAACTCGAAGTTCCCCAATCAACCGCCGCGTAGGATGCTGCCGTCATTAAAATACGCCTCCGTCGATGATCATGGCCTGTGCCGTCATCCGTGCCGCGCAATCGGAGGCAAGGAAGAGACAGGGCCCCACCATATCCTGCGCGACGAGCATGTGCTTCAGGCACTGTTTTTCCAGCATGCCGGCAATCGCGGCATCGTTTATCCAGAGCTTTTTCTGCCGCTCGGTCACCACCATGCCCGGCAGCACCGCATTGACGCGGATATTGTCCGGGCCGAGTTTGCCGGCGAGCGATTTGGTCAGCCCGACAATGCCGGCCTTGGCCGTCGCATAAGCCGGAATTTCACCCATGTTGAGCATGAAGGCGATCGACGAAAAATTGACGATCGAACCGCCGCCGGCCCGCCGCATGTGCGGTGCTGCGGCCTGACAGGTGAAGAACACATGTCGCAAATTGACGGCCTGGCTTTCGTCCCAACTCGCTTCGGTCACCTCTTCAAGCTGCTGCCGGTCGTCGCGCGCGGCATTGTTGATGAGGATGCTGAGAGAGCCAGTCGCATCGGCGGCCTGATCAACGGCGGATTTGATCGCCTGAACATCGCGCAGGTCGGCTTGAATGAAAATCGGCGCATGATCGGCAAGGGGGACAAGCCGCTCCACCAGCGCCCGGCTATCGGCTTCGGCGATATCGATGAAGGCGACGCGGGCGCCCTGCCGGGCAAAGCCCTCGACGAGAGCGGCACCGATGCCTGAGCCGCCGCCGGTGATCAGGACGCCGCGCCCCTTGAGGTCGTGAAATTGTGCGGCTGGCAGGGCCATGATGCTTCGCTCTCCCGGATGTAACCAGCCAGCTTGCATTTGCGGCTGGTTTGTTCCATTATATGGAACAGACTCTTACTATTTGGAATTATCGCGCTGCCGATGCCGGCTTGTCAAGGTCGAAGCCGTAGCGCCCGTCAAACGGACAGGTATGATGGAACGGGAAATCTCTTCACCCGCCGCTGCGCACAATAGCGGTACCGGTACGCTGGGCAAGGTTCTTTCCGTGCTGGAGACTGTTGTGACATCAGACCGGCCTCTGCGGTTCAGCGATATCCTGGCTTTGTCCGGCCAGCCGCGCGGCACGCTGCACAGGCAACTCTCCCACCTGGTGGAAGAGGGACTTTTGACGCAGGGGCGCGATCTTTGCTACGAACCCGGCCTGCGCCTGCTGACATTCGCCTACCGGGCATGGTCGAACAACCAGTTCCGTACTGTCGCCGCGCCGCATCTGCGCCGCTTGCATGAGGAAACCGGCGAGACCGTTCATCTGGGTGTGCTGCGTGGCACCGAGATCATTTATGTCGATAAGGTGGAAAGCCGCCAGACAGTCCGGATGCAATCGCAGATCGGCAATGCGTCGCCGGTCTACTGTACCGGCCTTGGGAAGGCGGCGCTGTCGGTGCTGCCGCCGGACCGGCTCGCCGAGACGCTGGGCAAGCTGATATTCCACCGGTTTACCGCCAATACACATCTTTCCGTCGCCTCTTTGACGCGTGATCTGGACGAGGCCCGATTGCAGGGTTATGCCTTTGATCGTGAGGAACACGAAACGGAAATCCGCTGTGTTGCTGCTCCCATCCACGATGCCGGGTTCGATCTTGTCGCCGGTATTTYGGTCACGGGGCCGGCCTATCGGGTAACGATGGAACAGCTGGAAAACTGGGCTCGTCCGGTTCGCCGGGCGGCGATGGCGATCAGCGAGGATGTGGAAATACGTCTTGGCCCAGGGCGTTAGACTTTCGCGATGCCCTCCGGTTAATTAGGCGAAGCGACTGGACGCGGGGAAATCGGAGCTGTAGTTTTTAATATATCAGATTCTGTGCCTGCCGACGTTCAAACCTCCGCCTTGAAGAAGGGCGGGATTTAACCGGGACGAAGCCGGGGTGGAACGGGTGCTCGTGACACCGGATCCATTGGGAGGCGAGCCTGGAAGAGGTAAGAATGGTGGATATCAGCGGACATCTATCACCCACAACGGTTTCCGCCGACCAGCAGGCCGCGGAGGCGATGACGCGCGAAGCCGATGTCCGCAAGGCTTTGGAGAAAGTCTCACGCATCTATGGCTTTCACGGTTTCCTAGTGATGGTTGTGCCGGGGAAAACCTGCTGCAGCCTTTCGGACACCGTTGTCATGACGAACTGGCCAAAGGATTTCCTGATCAACTACGATGCAGCCAACATGATGGCCGGCAGCCCGGTGATCGAGCGGCTGCGCAGAAGCACCATTCCCTTCACCTATGACACGGCCGTTGAATCCCACCGGCGCTCAGACGGCAAGGGAAATCAGGTGCTCAGCCTGTTCGAACGGGTCAACCTGCGGCGTGGTGTCTACATCCCGGTCCATGACGTGCACGGCACGTGTGGTGCCGTCGCTTTCGGCGGTAATCGCGAGGTGGTCAATTCCGCCGAGCTGAAGGAGTTGACCTACAAGGCCGGGTACCTGTTTGGCCGGCTGAGCGAAATCAAGGAGATGCGCTCGCCCGTGCCTGCGGTGCTGTCGCGGCGCGAGATCGAATGCCTGCACTGGGCCGCCGCCGGCAAGACAACCACGGAAATGGCGAAAATCCTGGATCTCTCCGAATACACCGTCAATCACTATCTCAGCCGTGCCACCCGCAAACTGGATTCTGTCAATCGCGTCCAGACCGTGGCAAAAGCGATACGTGCCGGATTGATCAATTGAGAAATGTTTTTGAACGCAAGCGGGAAACCGGCATGATGAGCAGGGTGAAATATCGGCGATGCTTCAAAACGGCTGGCCGGCAACGCACCCCGTTGTGCGGTGGAGTTTGTGAATGCGCGATACGTTGATGGCAGAACCGATTGAAAAAGAGCAGTCGCGCGGCGGAGATTTCGCCTCGGAGATCGCCGCGCTGGAAACCCAGTTCGATGCGATCCGCTACATGAAGAAGACCACCCTGGCCTTCRGCTTCAAGACGTTCCTGGTCTGCACGGTGCCGTCCTTCGATGCCGACAAGCTGTCGGGCGCTTCGATCCTGTCGAATATGCCGGCGGATCTGGTCAATACATATGACAGTATCTCGCTTCTGAAGCATTCGACCGGCATTCGCCGCTTGAGGGAAACCACGACACCGTTCCAACTGACACTCGATGATTGGAAAAAGGAAAGCGGCCGTCCGCCGCAGACCAACGACTATATTGCCATGTTACGTGGACACGGAATTTTTCAGGCCAACTACTTCCCGGTTCACGATGCCGATGGCAGCCGGGCGACCGTCATCTGGATGGGGAAACGTACAGAACTGCCGATGTCTGCGATGATGGAACTGCAGATGATCGCCATTCATATCTACAATCGCCTGACGGAAATCGGCTCGTTCTGGAAAGGCGCCCCCGTCGTCCTGTCGGAGCGTGAAATCCAGTGCCTCAACTGGACTGCCGCCGGCAAGACGAGTTCGGAGATTGCAGGCATCCTCGGGCTGTCGGAGCACACGGTCAACCATTACCTCAACCATGTCAGCAAGAAGCTGGATGCGGTCAACCGCACGCAGGCTGTCGTCAAGGCAATGAAGAAGGGATATATCAGCTAGAGCCTCATTTATCGCATGAGGTTTTAAGCTTTGCGGATCGTCCGGCGACCCGGAATAAAGCAGGCGCCGCGATTATCCCCGGCATTTTAGACGAACATTAAGATTTGCGGTGCACCTTTACTGTCGGTGGAATGATTTCACTGGGAGGGTGCTTGAACAATCCCTGTCCTCGATGATCATCGGGACGGGAGTGTGAAGCGCTTTGAAGTCTGCGCGCATCGTTTGTCTGAAATGACGCGCCGTGCTCATGCACGAATTGTATCCTCCGCACCTTTTCCCAAAGTGATATTCATGTGACGCCGCAACTCTGAGGCATTCGCCCGTTGCCGTCGCGCTTGCGAGGATACGAGATGCTGTTCAAGACTGCGACCTCCCGTAATATATTCTCCGTTGTGGCTACAGGGCTCTTTGCCACTGTGGTGACCGCCGGCACACTGTTCTGGAT
>NZ_JBFUBH010000016.1:0-87564 GCF_056405855.1 Pararhizobium sp. P1_E7
GCTCTTGGCCCAGTCGGCCAGGAAGGTTTCGAGGCCCTTGTCGGTCAGCGGGTTTCTGACCCGCATTCTCAGCCTGCTGTTCGTTTGCAGCATGCTGTCCGTTCAACCTTAATTAGAGTGCCATAACGATGGCGATGAAAGCCGAAATCAAGTCCTGTATCTTGGCGGGGTTGGCCGATCGTCTCGATCCATACATGATCGAGAAAGGGTTCTCTCGTGGCAAGTCGAGTTTGATCTATAAGCGCGTTATTCAAGGTTCTACGCAAAAGATCGACATAGCCGTGCAGGTTCATCCCAAGGACAATCCTAACGCGGCGGCTGCGATTTATCCGCAGATGGAAGTGATCGTTCCCGAAGTGGATTCGGTTCTTGAGGATATGGTCGGCGAAAATGTCGGCCTTCTCGAAGGGATAACCGGCGGGAGATCGAAACAGCCGATTGGATTTCTTTCTGAGAAGGCGCACGCTGGTCGCTGGTTCGTACATCAGTCGGACTCGGCGTTGGGTGTAGTTGAAGATATAGGGGCTTTCATCAAACGTTGGGCTATCCCGTTTTTGGCTGGCTATGCTACGCCTGAAGATATCATCGCGGCCGATCAGCGTGACGATGGAAGGTTGGCTCGCAACCGGGCGCAGATGATGCGGGTGGTCGCTGCGGCGCTGGTGAGTAAGCGCAAGGACTATGCACAGGCGACAATGGAAAAGTGGCTTGGAACACCCGGCACACGTCGCCGTTATGAGCAGATTTACGACTATATCCAGCGGGTAGCCTAACTGGGCGACTATCCACTCACTTTTGCTCGAAGATTATGATCCACAAAATGCGGTTTGAATGCTGACCAACGATATAGGAAGATCGATTGCATTTTCATGCTTGATAAAAAGCCCCGCGATCGTCTCGCGGGGCTTCGTGCATTCGATGTCCAAAAAATCAGGCGATCTTCTGGCCGGTCTTGGCCCAGTCGGCCAGGAAGGTTTCGAGGCCCTTGTCGGTCAGCGGGTGCTTGACGAGTGCCTTCAGCGTTGCCGGCGGGGCGGTGATGACGTCGGCGCCGATCAGGGCTGCTTCCTTGACGTGGTTGACCGTGCGGATGGAGGCGGCGAGGATTTCGGTCTCGTAGCCGTAGTTGTCGAAGATCTGGCGGATTTCGCGGATCAGGTCCATGCCGTCGAAAGCGATATCGTCGAGGCGGCCGACGAAAGGCGATACGAAGGTAGCGCCGGCCTTGGCGGCGAGCAGGGCCTGGTTGGCCGAGAAGCACAGCGTCACGTTGGTCAAGTGACCGTCCGACGACAGGTTCTTGCAGGCCTTGAGGCCATCGAGCGTCAGCGGCACCTTGATGCAGATATTGTCGGCGATCTTCGAAATGACGGCCGCTTCCTTCATGATCGTTTCGTAGTCGGTCGCTGCAACTTCGGCCGAAACCGGGCCTTCGACGATGCTGCAGATTTCCTTGGTCACTTCGAGAATGTTACGGCCGGACTTGAGGATCAGCGAAGGGTTGGTCGTCACGCCGTCGACGAGCCCGAGGTCGTTCAACTCCCGGATTTCGTTCACATCGGCGGTATCGACAAAAAACTTCATTTGTATTCTCCCTTGGGATGCGGGGGCTGCTTGATGTTTCGGGGTTTTCTTTAACGCAATCCGGAGGCAAGGTCACGGCCGATGACTGAAGATTCGACCGATTTGTTTGACGACCTGTTCGCCCGCCGTGTCGTGCCCGTTCTGGTGCCGATGCCCGCCCCGAAAGCATACTCCTATGCCGTTCCGGAGGGAATGGCGGTCGAGCCTGGATCGATCGTCCAGGTGCCGCTCGGCCCGCGCCAGGTCGTGGGCGTCGTCTKGGACGGTGTCGATGATGGAAGCGTTGATCCAAAGAAATTGAAGCCGGTTACCCAGGTCTTCGATTGCCCGCCACTGGCAAGAGACATGCGGACCTTTCTCGATTGGGTCGCCACCTACACCGTCTCGCCACCTGGCCTCGTTGCCCGGATGGCGCTGCGGGCTCCGGCGGCGTTCGATCCGGAACCGATGATCGAGGGATTGCGGCTCACCGATACCCGGCCGGAACGGATGACATCGGCGCGCGAGCGGGTGATCGCAACGGCCGACAACGGGTTTACCTGGACGCGCTCAGGTCTGGCCCATGCGGCCGGTACCTCGTCCAGCGTCATTGACGGGTTGACGGCGCAGGGCGTGTTCGAGACGGTCTTCATGCCGCCGCCGCCGGTGGTGGCAGCGCCCGATCCAGATTATATGGAGCACCGGCTTGAAGGGCCGCAGAAGCAGGCGGCCATCGATCTGCTGGAAAGCGTCGATGCCGGCGGGTTTTCCGTGTCGCTGATCGACGGCATTACCGGCTCCGGCAAGACCGAGGTCTATTTCGAGGCCATCGCCGCGACGTTGAAGGCCGGTAAGCAGGTGCTGATCCTGTTGCCGGAAATTGCGCTGACGGCGAGCTTCCTTGAGCGATTCCAGGACCGCTTCGGCTCGAAACCGGCCGAATGGCATTCCGACCTTGCACCGCGCACCCGTGAAAAGGTCTGGCGGCAGGTGACGGAGGGCGGCGTGCGGGTCGTGGCCGGTGCCCGCTCGGCGCTGTTCCTGCCGTTCGAAAATCTCGGTCTCATTATTGTCGATGAGGAGCACGATCCGGCCTACAAGCAGGAAGACCGCGTCTTTTACAATGCACGCGACATGGCGGTGGTCAGGGCCCGCATCGGTGAATTCCCGATCGTGCTGGTGTCTGCGACGCCGTCGGTGGAAAGCCGGGTCAACGGCGATCTTGGCCGTTACAATCCGATCCACCTGCCGACACGTTTTGGCGATGCGGCGCTGCCGGATCTCGGCCTTGTCGATATGCGCAAGCATCCGCCGGAGCGCGGCGGTTTCCTGTCGCCGGTGCTGCTGCGCTATATCGGCAAGGCGGTCGAGCGCGGCGAGCAGGCGCTGTTGTTTCTCAACCGGCGTGGATATGCGCCGCTGACGCTCTGCCGTGTCTGCGGCCATCGTTTCCAGTGCCCGGATTGCTCCAGCTGGCTGGTCGAGCACCGGTTTCGCGGCCAGATCCAATGCCACCATTGCGGCTATGCGCAGAAGACGCCGGAGAGCTGCCCGGAATGCGGCACGCTCGATCATCTGGTTGCCTGCGGCCCGGGCGTCGAGCGGATCGCCGAAGAGGTCGACCGGCATTTTCCCGATGCCCGCACCATTGTTCTGTCCTCTGACCTGATGGGCGTCAAGCGGCTGCGGCTGGAACTGGAGGCCATTGCCAAGGGCGAGGCGGATATCGTCGTCGGCACGCAGCTGGTTGCCAAGGGGCATAACTTTCCGATGATGACCTTCGTCGGCATCGTCGACGCGGATATCGGCCTTGCCAATGGCGATCCGCGTGCGGCCGAGCGGACATTCCAGCTGCTTAGCCAGGTGACGGGCCGGGCCGGGCGTACCGGCCTGAAGAGCCTCGGGCTGCTGCAGACTTACCAGCCGCAGCACCCGGTGATGCAGGCGATCGTTTCGGGTGATTCTGAAGCGTTCTACGAGCGCGAGATCAGCGAACGGGAAAAGGCGCTTTTGCCGCCGTTCGGACGCCTTGCCTCGATCATCGTCTCGGCCGACACGCGCGCCGACGCGGAAGGGCATGCCCGCGGCTTGCGGCAGGCCGCCCCCAAGGTCAGCGGCATCAGTATCCTGGGTCCAGCCGAGGCCCCGCTGGCGCTGATCCGCGGCCGCCACCGGTTCCGGCTGCTGGTGCACGGCCGCCGCAACAGCGACATGCAGGCATTTGTGAAAACGATGATGGCGAACGGCCCGAAGCTGCGCGGGTCGGTCAGCGTGCAGCTGGATATCGATCCGCAGAGTTTTTTGTGAAGCCTACCAGTCAGGCTCGAGGGAAGGCGGGGTGCTTTCTTTTGTTTCGGCAACCAACGTTGCTGCTCGACGCCTCAGTTCCAGCGGAAGCGCGTTGAGGGCGGTTTCTTCGAAACCCAAATGCGGCAGGTGTTTGGCGATCAGCTCGGCGACAAGATAAGCCTGATCCTTAGATGCAGTTCAAGAGTTATCCCCATTTGTCGGAATTTCCGCATGGTAGGGATAATGGCAGCTATTTTAGTGCCTTACCGCGAAAGCGTGGGAAAGCGCGACCCGCGGGGCCGATCTTTTGGTAGGGTTTCAGCGCTTCCAGGCAGAATCCGTCTGTGCGATAAGCGAATCGGCTGATCGAGCGGGGAGCATATGTAATGGAGTTCTACATTCCGACGGAAACGGGAGAGTTCCTGGCGTTCTGCGCAGCCGTGATCACATCTCTGCTTGGGCTTGTCTTCCTGTTTGCGCCGGGTATCGCCTTTCGGGCTTTGGGAATCGGTCTGCGTGAAGGCCGGCGCGGCGGTTATGCGGAGGCGCGTTCGACGATGGGCGGCTTTCATCTTGGTCTTGGTGTCGCAGCCCTGCTGCTTGCCCAGCCGATGGTTTACCTGGCGCTCGGCGCCGCCTTTGCACTTGCGGCGTTCGGACGCATCCTGTCGATGCTGTCGGACAGCGGCAATACCGTGGTGAATTGGTTGTATTTGAGCGTCCAGATCGTGCTTTCGGCCTTACTCTTGGCCTATGTCTTCGGTTTCGTCTGAGCCCGGCTGTCAGGGCCCTACAGTATGGACCTCGTCAGTTCATACCCCATTTTTGTCAAAATTTGGCCAAACCGGGCTGAACTATGCGCATTCGTGCGCTTCGCGTGTTGCGAGTCCAGATATCCTATGCTAGACGAACCGCGACTTGTGGGGGGAACAGGCCGCTCGGCCTGTGCATCCTTTAAAATATAGCAACAAATTCAAGGTGTTGGGTTTACGGTTCTCCGCAGACATCGCCCTTGAATTAAAATAAGAGAAGCTTGTGCCCGTGGCAGACACATCCCAGCTTATTTCCGGTGTTGCAGAAAGGTACGCGTCTTCGCTTTTCGATCTCGCACTGGAGGCGGGTTCGGTGGAGAGCGTAGGGGCGGATTTGGACAAGTTCCAGTCGCTGATCAATGAGAGCGCCGACCTGAAGCGCCTTATCGTCAGCCCGATCTTTTCTGCCGACGACCAGTTCAAGGCCATTTCCGCGATCGTCGCGAAGGCTGGAATTACAGGTCTGGTCGGTAACTTCCTGAAGGTGGTTGCTCGCAATCGCCGCCTGTTTGCGGTGCCCGGCATCGTCAAGTCCTATCGCGAAACCGCCGCCCGTCATCGCGGCGAAGTTTCTGCAGACGTGACTTCGGCGCATGCCCTGACGGCAGCGCAGCAGACTGAATTGAAGGCGGCGCTCAAGGGCGTCACCGGCAAAGACGTGACGCTCAACGTCACGGTTGAACCCTCTATTCTCGGTGGTCTGATCGTCAAGGTCGGGTCCCGCCAGATTGACACTTCCCTTCGCACAAAGCTTTCTAGCCTTAAGCTTGCACTGAAAGAGGTCGGCTGATGGATATCCGCGCCGCGGAAATTTCCGCAATTCTCAAAGATCAAATCAAAAACTTCGGCCAGGAGGCAGTTGTCTCCGAAGTCGGTCAAGTGCTTTCCGTCGGTGACGGTATTGCCCGCGTCTACGGTCTGGACAATGTCCAGGCAGGTGAGATGGTCGAATTCCCGGGTGGAATTCGCGGCATGGCGCTGAACCTTGAAGCCGACAACGTTGGTGTCGTTATTTTCGGCGCCGACCGCGAAATCAAGGAAGGCGACACCGTCAAGCGGACCGGCGCCATCGTTGACGTTCCGGTTGGTCCGGAACTGCTCGGCCGCGTCGTCGATGCGCTCGGCAACCCGATCGACGGCAAGGGCCCGATCAATGCCAAGCAGCGCTCGCGCGTTGACGTCAAGGCGCCGGGCATCATCCCGCGCAAGTCGGTTCATGAGCCGATGTCGACCGGCCTTAAGGCCATCGACGCTCTGATCCCGGTCGGCCGCGGCCAGCGCGAGCTGGTTATCGGTGACCGCCAGACCGGCAAGACCGCCATCATTCTCGATACGATCCTGAACCAGAAGGCCATTCACGACAATGGCCCGGATGCTGAAAAGCTGTATTGCGTCTATGTCGCTATCGGCCAGAAGCGTTCGACGGTTGCCCAGTTCGTCAAGGTGCTCGAAGAGCGCGGCGCACTGAAGTATTCGATCATCATTGCCGCAACGGCGTCCGATCCGGCGCCGATGCAGTATCTCGCACCGTTCGCCGGCGCTACCATGGGCGAATATTTCCGCGACAACGGCATGCACGCGCTGATCGGCTATGACGATCTTTCCAAACAGGCCGTCGCCTACCGTCAGATGTCGCTTCTTCTGCGCCGTCCTCCGGGCCGCGAAGCTTATCCGGGCGACGTTTTCTACCTGCACTCCCGCCTTCTCGAGCGCGCTGCAAAGCTCTCGGACGAAAAGGGCGCCGGTTCGCTGACGGCTCTGCCTGTTATCGAAACCCAGGGTAACGACGTTTCTGCGTTCATTCCGACCAACGTGATTTCGATCACCGACGGCCAGATCTTCCTTGAAACGGACCTGTTCTATCAGGGTATCCGTCCGGCCGTTAACGTCGGTCTGTCGGTTTCCCGCGTCGGTTCGGCCGCCCAGATCAAGGCGATGAAGCAGGTTGCCGGCTCGATCAAGGGTGAGCTCGCCCAGTATCGCGAAATGGCTGCGTTTGCCCAGTTCGGTTCCGACCTTGACGCCGCGACGCAGCGCCTTTTGAACCGCGGTGCACGCCTGACCGAACTCCTGAAGCAGCCGCAGTTCTCGCCGCTGAAGACGGAAGAGCAGGTCGCGGTCATCTTCGCCGGCGTGAACGGCTACCTCGACAAGATCGCCGTCAACAAGGTTGGCGCGTTCGAGCAGGGTCTGCTCTCGTACATGCGGTCCGAAGGCAAGGACATTCTTGAAGCTATCCGCAAGGACAAGGCTATCAGCGACGACGTCAAGGGCAAGCTCAAGGCTGCCATCGACACGTTTGCGAAATCCTTCGCCTGATCGGGTTCCATTTAGGACGGATAACGGATGCCTTCACTTAAGGATCTGAAAAACAGGATCGCCTCCGTCAAGGCGACGCAGAAGATCACCAAGGCGATGAAAATGGTCGCCGCGGCGAAGCTTCGGCGTGCCCAGGAGGCGGCCGAGGCCGCACGGCCCTACTCGCAGCGGATGAGCGCGGTTCTTTCGAACATCGCTCAGGCTGTCGGTTCGGATGACAGTGCGCCTCGCCTGATGACCGGCAACGGTCAGAACCAGACGCATCTGCTCGTGGTCTGCACGGCGGAACGCGGTCTTTGCGGCGGCTTCAACAGCCAGATCGCCCGCTTTGCCCGCGATCACGTGCGCAAGCTGCTTGCCGAAGGCAAGACAGTGAAGATCATCTGCGTCGGCAAGAAAGGCTTCGATATCCTGCGTCGCGAATTCGCGTCGCTGATCATCGATCGCGTCGATCTGCGCGAAGTCAAGAAGATCGGCTTTGAGAACGCTGACCTGATCGGCAAAAAGGTCATCGGCCTGTTCGAAAAGAACGAGTTCGATGTCTGCACGCTGTTCTATTCGGAGTTCAAGTCCGTCATTTCGCAGGTTCCGACTGCACTTCAGCTGATCCCTGCTGCCGTTCCGGCAGAAGCGGTATCGACTGATGCAGCGGCTGCGATCTACGAATACGAGCCAGATGCGGGCGAGATCCTCAGTGATCTTATTCCGCGCAACATTTCGGTGCAGGTTTTCCGGGCTTTGCTCGAAAATGTTGCCGGTGAAATGGGTGCCAAAATGAGCGCGATGGACAACGCCACGCGCAATGCCGGTGAAATGATCAACAAGCTGACGCTGTCCTACAACCGTCAGCGCCAGGCTCAGATCACCAAGGAACTCATTGAAATCATTTCGGGCGCGGAAGCGCTCTAAGGTTACGGAAAGAGGGTAAGGATTATGGCTAAGGCAGCTACCCCCAGTACAACAGCAGCGGCTAAGAAGCCGGCAGCAGTGAAGGCAGCAGCGGAAAAGCCGGCAGCAGCAGCGAAGACCGCTGTGGCGAAGAAGGCACCGGCAGCCAAGGTCGCCGTTACGGCAACCGGCGCAGTCGGCCGCGTCACGCAGGTCATCGGCGCCGTCGTCGACGTGACCTTCGATGAAGGTCAGCTGCCGCAGATCCTCAACGCGCTGGAAACCGACAACAACGGCAACCGCCTCGTTCTCGAAGTTGCACAGCATCTCGGCGAAAACGCCGTCCGCACGATCGCCATGGACTCGACCGAAGGTCTGGTTCGCGGTCAGCCGGTCACCGACACCGGCGCTCCGATCACCGTTCCGGTTGGTCTGGAAACGCTCGGCCGCATCATGAACGTCATCGGCGAGCCGGTTGACGAAGCTGGCCCGCTGATCACCTCGGGCAAGCGCTCCATCCACCAGGAAGCGCCGTCCTACGTCGAGCAGTCGACGGAAGCACAGATCCTCGTCACCGGCATCAAGGTCGTCGACCTTCTGGCTCCTTACGCCAAGGGCGGCAAAATCGGCCTGTTCGGCGGCGCCGGCGTCGGCAAGACGGTTCTGATCATGGAGCTGATCAACAACGTCGCCAAGGCGCACGGCGGTTACTCGGTGTTTGCAGGCGTGGGTGAACGTACCCGCGAAGGCAACGACCTTTACCACGAAATGATCGAATCCGGCGTGAACAAGCACGGCGGCGGCGAAGGCTCCAAGGCTGCCCTCGTTTACGGCCAGATGAACGAACCGCCGGGCGCCCGCGCTCGCGTCGCTCTGACCGGTCTGACGATCGCTGAACAGTTCCGTGACGAAGGCCAGGACGTTCTGTTCTTCGTTGACAACATCTTCCGCTTCACCCAGGCAGGTTCCGAAGTGTCGGCTCTTCTCGGCCGTATTCCTTCGGCCGTGGGCTATCAGCCGACGCTCGCCACCGACATGGGCCAGATGCAGGAACGCATCACCACGACGACCAAGGGCTCGATCACCTCGGTTCAGGCCATCTACGTTCCGGCCGACGACTTGACCGACCCGGCACCGGCAACCTCGTTCGCCCATCTGGACGCAACGACCGTTCTGTCGCGTTCGATCGCTGAAAAGGGTATCTACCCGGCCGTTGACCCGCTCGACTCGACCTCGCGCATGCTCGACCCGATGGTTGTCGGCGAAGAGCACTACGAAGTGTCGCGTAAGGTGCAGACGACCCTGCAGCGTTACAAGTCGCTCCAGGATATCATCGCCATCCTGGGCATGGACGAACTGTCGGAAGAAGACAAGCTGGCCGTTGCCCGCGCCCGCAAGATCGAGCGCTTCCTGTCGCAGCCGTTCTTCGTCGCTGAAGTCTTCACCGGTTCGCCGGGCAAGCTGGTTGCTCTCGAAGACACGATCAAGGGCTTCAAGGGCCTCGTCAACGGCGACTACGATCACCTTCCGGAAGCCGCCTTCTACATGGTCGGTTCCATCGAAGAAGCGATCGACAAGGCCAAGCGCCTGGCTGCAGAAGCCGCTTAATGACTTTCGACCGGGGCGCCAAGCGGTGCCCCGGTCGTCACTCGCTGCGGCTGGCACGTGCCCGGCCGCGCCGAACGGGATTTTCTGCCGGGGTTTCTCGCCGGTAGCGCCAAAAGAAGCGAATGATCATGGCTGATTTCAATTTCGAACTCGTCTCTCCGGAGCGCCTGCTGCTTTCCGAGCGCGTCAGCGAAGTCGTCCTTCCGGCAACGGAAGGCGAGATGACCGTCATGGCCAATCATGCGCCGACAATGACGACGATCAAGCCGGGTGTCGTGACAGTCAAGGGCATCGACGGCAAGGTAACGCGCTATGTTGTGTTCGGCGGTTTTGCCGACATCCTGCCGACGGGTTGCACCCTGCTGGCCGAATCGGCTGTTCCGGCCGAGGAGGCTGATCGTGCCGCCATCGAAAAGCGTATCGAGGCGGCAAAGCACGAACTTCAGGACGGCGCGCACAGCGACGAGCATCGCACGCGCGTCGAGACGTTTCTGACCGAGCTTACCCAGCTGAACGGTATACTCGTCGCGTTCTGATCCGGCCTTCCGGACCATTTTCAAAACCCGCTTCGGCGGGTTTTTTATTGCCTTGATAATGGACAGGATCGCGGCAACGATGAGCTTTGCGGTCCGGCGCAGCAGGCCTTTTCTTTCCAGCGTCAATGTTTTTCTGCGTTAACGCTTTGATTTTACGAACGGTCGCATCGGCGAAATGATTTTACATACCCTCGTTTTTCGTTAGGCTTTGCTCGTCGCAGGCGGTTTTGAGATTTACGCCTATGATTTGACAAGAGATAAGAAGGTGCGCATGGCTTCGAAGATCGTGCCGGTCATCATGGCCGGCGGCAAGGGAACGCGGCTTTGGCCGCTGTCACGCGCAGCGGCGCCCAAGCAGTTTCTCCAGTTCCTCGGCGATCACTCGCTGTTCCAGAAAACCCTGCAGCGGGTTTTTGATCAGGAACGATACGCGCCGGCCATCGTGGTAACGAACGCCGAGTTCCGCTTCATCGTTGCCGAGCAGGCCCGTGCGCTCGATGCGCCGCTGTCGAGCATCCTTTTGGAACCTGTCGCCCGCAACACCGCGCCGGCCCTTGCAGCGGCCGCCTTCGTCGTGCTGCGCGAACATGGCGATGACGCCATCATGCAGGTGCTGGCCTCCGACCACGAGATCGATGCCGGGGCGCACTATTTCGATTGCATCCGCATCGCGCAGGAGACTGCACGGACAGGAAAGCTGGTGACCTTCGGTATCACGCCGACGGAGCCGGCAACCGGCTACGGCTATATCGAGATGGGTGATGATCTCGAAACGGGCGCCAAAACCGTTGGCCGCTTCGTCGAAAAGCCGGATCGCGAGCGGGCGGAAGAGCTGCTGGCGAGCGGGCGCTATCTGTGGAACTCAGGGATGTTCATGCTGCCCGTCGGGCAGTTTCTCGCGGAAATCCTGCGCTATGCACCGGCTGTTTACGATGCCGCTCAACGGGCGATCCAGGGCGCTCAGCGCGACCTCGATTTCGACCGCCTGGACGAAGCGTCGTTCTCGCAGGCGCCGAATATCTCGGTCGACTATGCCGTGTTCGAGAACACGCCGCATGCCGCCGTCGTACCGTCATCGTTCAGCTGGTCTGATCTTGGCAGCTGGGACAGCGTCTGGGCGATCGGTGAGAAGGACGAGGCCGGCAACGTCGTCGGTGAGAAAGCAACTGTCAGCGACACGCGCAATTCCTTGGTCCTGTCGCGCGATATCCATCTGGCGGTTCAGGGGCTGGATGATGTCGCTGTCATCGCCAGCGAGGACGCCGTCTATGTCGGGCGCATGGAAGATAGCCAGAATGTCGGTGAAATCGTCAAGCAGCTGGCACTTTCGGCGAAGACGCGAGGGCTGACGGAAAACCATCCGACCTCCTATCGCCCGTGGGGGGCTGTCGCATCGGTGTTGAGCGGCGAGCGCTTCGAGGTCAAGCGCCTGCATGTGACCCCCGGCCGCAAGATCTCGCTGCAGAAGCATCATCACCGGTCCGAGCACTGGATCGTCGTGCGCGGCACGGCGGAGATCACCATTAACGGCGAGACGCGGCTGCTGCATGAAAACGAGTCGGTGTATATCCCGCAGGGCGTCGTCCACCGGCTGACAAATCCCGGCAAGATCGCGCTGGAGCTGATTGAAGTACAGACCGGATCCTATCTCGAGGATGACGATATCATTCGGCTGGATGACGAGTTCGGCCGGACCTAGCGGGCTCGGAACTAGGTTTTGTTCAAAGAAGACGCGAAGGCGGCAAGCCTGCGGTCGGGGCCGGACACGCCGGGGTCAAGCCCCGGCTGCGAATTCGGCCGATCAACCGGAAACAGCACGGTCCGGCGCGTTAAGCGAATCGATCTTGCGCAGCTGCGGAAAGCCGAGCGCCCAGATAACCGCAACGGCGAGGGTGCCTACGCCGCCGATCACCACGGCCGGAACCGCGCCGATGATATGCGCCATCGTGCCGGCCCGGAATTCGCCGAGTTCGTTGGATGCACCGACAAACACCATGTTGACGGCATTGACGCGCCCGCGCACGGCGTCCGGCGTCCACAGCGCGATCAGCGTTTCGCGCACATAGACCGAGATCATATCCGCCCCGCCCATCAGCATCAGCGCCGCAATCGACAGCCAGGCAACCTGCGACAGGCCGAAGATCACCGTGCCGACACCGAACAGCGCCACGCCGGCAAACATCAGCCTGCCGGCATTGTGGCGGATCGGGTAGGCGGCAAGCGTCACGGCAACCAGGATGGCGCCGATGCCGGGTGCGGCACGCAACAGGCCAAGACCGAGTGGACCGAGCACCAGGATTTCGCTGGCAAACACCGGCATCAGCGCGACGGCGCCGCCGAGAAGTACGGCAAACAGGTCGAGCGAAATCGCCCCGAGCACGATCTTTTCCGTCCGGATAAACTTGAACCCGGCCAGCACCGAGGTCCAGTCGCGCGGCTCGCTCAGGCTATGCTGCGCCGGCTTCTCGATCATGAAAATCAGAATGGACGCAAGGACAAGAAAGACAAGCGCGACCGAATAGGCAACAAGGGCACTGAGACCATAGAGTAGACCGCCAGCCACCGGCCCGAGAATGGCGGCCGTCTGCCAGGACGATGAATTCCAGGCAATCGCGTTGGATAGATCGTGGGCCGGAACGAGGTTCGGTGCCAGTGACTGCACTGCCGGCGCCATGAAGGCGCGCTCGATGCCGAAGACGACCAGGATGGCAAACACCGGCCAGGGTGAAAAGGCGTCGGCAATCGTCAACCCGAGCAGGGCCGCCGCGCAGAGCGCGCTGACGATCATGCAGATCGAGACGATCATGCGCCGCGAATGGCGGTCGGCCACCGATCCCGTAATGAGGATGAGCAGCAGCGACGGCAGGAACTGGAAAAGGCCGATCAGGCCGAGATAGAGCGTGTTCTGCGTCTGCGCGTACATCTGCCATCCCACAGAGACGCTGATGATCTGGATGGCGAAGGACGCGAGAAAACGGGCGAAGAAGAAACGCGCGTAGGAGACATGCCGGAACGCGGCGAACCGGTCAGCACCCTGATGGACGGACATGCGGCAATCTTTCCGAAAAACGGCAGGCTAGCGCGCCGTATTAAACATGTTTGGCCCATCGCGAAAGCACGGACTTGCCGGTTTAGTCGTCAATGTCTACATGTCTGTCAATAACGAATTGGAGACTGGCATGCTTGCTGTCATTGCGACCCTGAATTTCATCATCAACATTGCGTGGTTCCTGGTCATCGCCTCGGCCATTTTTTCCTGGCTTTACGCTTTCAACGTGATCAACGTGAACAACAACGCCATCAACATGATCGGCCGCTCGCTCTACCAGCTGACCGAGCCGCTCTACCGCCCGATCCGCCGCATGCTGCCTGATATGGGCGGCGTCGACCTGTCGCCGCTGGTCGTCCTCGTGATCCTTTACTTTGCCTGGTACCTGCTCAACACCACCATCGCCGCAGCGCTGCTCGGCTGATAGAGATCGGGCAGACAGCCCCTTCAGACGTGAAAAAACCTCCGGATCGRYCGATCCGGAGGTTTTCTTTTAAGGTCTGCAGGCTTCGCAGCCGCTTGGCTTACTTCGCTGCCTTGGCACGATCGACGGCTTCGACGATCAGCTTCTGGGCAACGGCGGAGTCCTTCCAGCCGTAGATCTTCACCCACTTGCCGGGTTCGAGATCCTTGTAGTGTTCGAAGAAATGCTCGATCTGCTGCAGGGTGATTTCCGGCAGGTCGGTGTAGTCCTTCACCTTGTCGTAGCGCTTGGTCAGGTGATAGTTCGGCACGGCAACGATCTTTTCGTCCTTGCCGGAATTGTCTTCCATCATCAGCACGCCGATCGGGCGCACGTTGATGACGCAGCCGGGAACCAGCGGACGGGTCGAGGCGATCAACACGTCGATCGGGTCGCCGTCTTCCGACAGCGTATGCGGCACAAAGCCGTAATTGCCGGGATAGGTCATCGGCGTATAAAGGAAACGGTCAACCACCAGCGTGCCGGCTTCCTTGTCCATTTCATACTTGATCGGATGCCCGCCAACCGGAACCTCGACGATGACGTTGATATCTTCCGGCGGATTCTTTCCAATCGAAATTGCATCAATACGCATGAGTTTTCCTTCAAAGGCCAGTTTTTCGGATGGGACGTCCGATATCGGGAAACATGCGGCGGCGCAACATTACTTTCGTCCGGGGGCGAAAAATGCGAGGTTTGGATGAATATTCACGCGCTGCGGGGCGTATCTTGAGGAGGAGCACGCATGAGACAGTTCGCCTATGCCATACCGTTTCTGATCCCGTTGCCGATGGCGCCCGGTGCCGCCCTTGCCAATGACAGTGCCTATACCGATCTCGACACGGATCACTGCAAGTCCCTTTTGCCGGAAGACATCGAAGGCGGCAGCATTTCGCTGCGATGCAAGGGGTTCAAGGATTATGCCGTTTATTTCAAGGAAGGCGATCTGCGCCAGAGCATCCTTTACGGCCCCGTCAGCGGCGCCTATATCGACGACGTCTTCGAAAGCTTCGAGCCGTTCAACACTGCCACGCGAAAGATCGAATGGCGGCTCGGCGCGGACGGCAAGCCGGTTGCGACAATCCTGCGTTGGTTCCTGGAAAACATCGATCCGGCCACCTACGAACCGTCGCCGAAATTGAAAGGCCAGGTTCTCGTCGTCTCGAAAGTGGCGGATGATGACGGACAAGGCTGCGTGGTCGGCTATGTCGATGCGCTGGCCAATGCCGAACCCAACCTATTGGCCCGGCAGGTCGCCGACACCAGAGCCGGAGCCTTCGTCTGCGGCCGGGACATGGCCGGGTATCACGGCATACGGGGCTCGACAGCGGCCGAACCGACACATGTTTTTCCAGATTGAAACAAGAGCGCAAGCACATTGCCTGCATCACGGCATGAGTCGCAGCCACCAGTCTGCGCGCGCGGCTCAATCCCAGATATAGCCGATCTTCTTCAGGTTCTTCTCGCCGAAATCTTCCATGCCCTCGCAAATGTCGCGGCCGCCGGCCATGCGGAAGAAGCGGTCGGCATGGTGGCTGTCTTCCAGGCACCAGACGACGAGGCCCTGGCAACCGAGCGACTTTAAGAGGTTCTTCGCTTCGCCGAACAGGATGCGGCCAAGCCCGATGCCCTGGTATTCCGGGCGCAGATAAATCTCGTAGACCTCGCCTTCCTGCGGCAGGGACCGGGAGCGGTTGAGGCCGAGCGTCGCGTAACCGGCGATCACGCCAGCGACTTCGACGACGAGCAGCGTCGAGGGTCCGCGCGTGGCCTTGCGCCACCACGCATGGTCGCGCCGGTGAACCATCTGGGTCAGCGGCTTGTGCGGAATGAGGCCGCTATAGGCCTGCAGCCACGAGACACGGTGCACGTCCGAGATGGACATGGCGTCCCTCGGCTCGCCCGGACGCACCTCGATTGATAGTGTTTTCATAACGCGACTCTAGACCGGTGCCGAACAAACAGGAATCCCGTCCAAGCCCTGTCTTTAACTAACTCACAGGCAACTTATGGGGACAACCATCGAAAGTTAACGCTTTTTTAACTTTTCCGGCAAGCGGCATTCATCGCGGCGCACAGGATTTGAGCACCGCCGCACGCCTAACGTGCGGGCAGCTCTCTCTTTTTTGTCACTGAGGTGATTCGTTCCGGCAGACACCGGTCTCCGGTGGCCATGCAGACCGCACACAGAGGCGCAAACGCAGAAAAATGCCTGCCGCCGCAAAAATACGGCAGCGCAGCGTGGAACCTTTTCATTGGTCGCGCGTTTGAAACCGTCCGGATATGCGCTTCACGCAAATCGGAACGCCGCGGCTCTTCGTTAAGCCTCGGTTCTCAACGGGACGTAGGGCGGTTCGAATTCTGGTCAAGCTCCCAGGCGGCGGAAATCCCGAAAGACCCATCGACCTATCGTTCAGCGGCACCCCCTTGTGCCCGTCATGGAGTAGCCGATGAAAAATCTCTCAGCAGACAGGCGCATGATCAAGATCGCCATGGCGGCCCCCTATCTCGCACGGGATGAGGAGCATGCCCTGGCGCTGGCCTGGAAGGATCATCACGATCAGGAGGCCCGCAACAAGATCGCCATGGCGCACATGCGGCTGGTCATCTCCATGGCCTCCAAGTTCCGCAATTTCGGCCTGCCGATGAGCGATCTTGTCCAGGAGGGGCATATCGGCCTTCTGGAAGCCGCGGCCCGCTTTGAACCGAGCCGTGATGTTCGCTTTTCAACCTATGCCAGCTGGTGGATCCGCGCCTCGATGCAGGATTATGTGCTGCGAAACTGGTCGATCGTGCGCGGCGGAACCTCGTCGGCGCAAAAAGCCTTGTTCTTCAATCTGCGCCGCCTGCGCGCCAAGCTCGCCCAGGGCGACCGCCAGCTGACGGCCCGCGCCGTGCACGAGGAAATCGCCGTAGCGCTCGGCGTCAGCCTTGCCGACGTCCAGACGATGGACGCGCGGCTGTCCGGCAACGATGCCTCGCTGCAGGCGCCTATTTCCTCGTCGGGCGACCCGGACGGCGGAGAACGCCTCGACCTTCTCGCCTGCGATGCCCCTCTTCCCGACGAGCAGGTGTCCGAAATGATCGACAGCGAGCGACGGCGCATCTGGCTCAGCCACGCGCTCGGCCAGCTCAACGAGCGCGAAATGAAGATCATCCGCGCCCGCCGCCTCTGCGAAGACAGTGCCACGCTCGAAGAACTCGGCGCCGACCTCGGCATCTCCAAGGAACGCGTCCGCCAGATCGAGACCCGGGCGCTGGAAAAGCTCAGGATCGCTCTTGTAGCGGAAGCCCCGGTGCTGGCGATGCGGCACTGAGAATGCCAAGGGTGGCGACGCGCGACACCGGAGCGTTCGAGGCAGCGGGCGTGCCGGTCGTCAATCCTTGGATCAACGGCGTCTAGTTTGCTATTCCGAAATGATCTTCACCTTGTCGCCGGGCTTCACCGTCGAGGTGATCTGCATGGCGTTGATCAGGCGGAAGAGATCGAGCTTGCGGTCCGTGCCCATCATCCGGGCTGACAGCGTTGCCAGCGTATCGCCGGGCCTGGCGACGACCACGCGGATGCGTAGCGGCTTCAGGGCCGCTGCTTCCTGCGGCGTCATGCGGCGGAAGGAGGCGCGCAGGATATCGGCGGTCGGCTCAAGGCTCGGCGCACCCTTCGGCACGGCGGTCAGGAAACGGTAGATCTGCGTATCGATGCGGATCACGGTCACATCGAAATCCCAACGCTCGGCCGATGCCCGTGCAGTTGCCGCCTCCAATCCGTTGACGGTGATGGCGTGGATCGTGTCCGGCTGCAGGCCGGTCACCCAGCCGCTGGCAATGTAGTCGGTCAGGCTGCGCTTCTGCGCATCGGCAACGCCGTCGAAGCGGATAGCGGTCTCGTTCGGGCCCGTCGCAAGCACGGCCTCGGCCTTGTTGTCGATCTGGAAACCCGCGGGGACATCGAAGCGGATGCCGAGCTTGCCATGCAGGAAAGTCTGGCCGCGGACATAGCCCTCCTGCGGGCTATCGCCATACAGCAGGCCATCGATACCGGCGAGATAATAGTCGCGGCCGCGGTCGCCAACCGTCCCTTCCGCGCCGAAGGCGCGGGCATGGCGGCGGGCAAGATCGACGCGCTGCGGCGCGCTTGGATGGCTCGACAGGAAGTCCAGGCTTTGGTCGCTGTCGGGATCGACCGAGGAGAACCGGCTATAGGCCGCCATCGAATCGARGAAACGCGCCGCCGCATAGGGGTCATAGCCCGCTTCGCCGAGCATACGAACGCCGATCACGTCGGCCTGCAATTCTTGATTGCGGGAAAAAGCCGCCAGGCGCAGCTTTCCGCGTGCCAGCGCCTGTTTGCCGGCAATGTCGCTCGACAGCACTTCCGAGACGACGCGGCTGGCGATGACTTCAGCCTCTTCGCGCTGCTGCCGCTCGATGCCGTGATTGGCGGTCACGTGCGCCATTTCGTGGGAGAGCACGGCCGCCACTTCCGACGCGTCGTTGGCGAGCGCCAGAAGGCCGCGCGTCACGTAGAGATAGCCGCCCGGCAGCGCGAAGGCATTGATAGCGGGCGAATTGAGGATGGTGATGCGATAGGACTGATTCGGGTTTTCCGAAACAGCCGTCAGCGAGCCGGTGATGCGCGCCACCAGCCGTTCGGTCTTTTCATCCTGATATTCGCCGCCATAGCTTGCGACGATGCGCGGATGCTCGCGGGCACCGACCTGGGCGCGCGGGTCGTCCTTCTGCACTTCCTCGACGATCTGCGGATTGGAAGACGGCGAGACCTTCGGCTCATAGGTCTGCTCGATCACGGACTGGCAGCCGGACAACAGCATCCCCCCAAGCAGCAGCGTGACAACGCGCAGGGAGACGCCGGAATTCGTTCCCGGAAACCGCGCATCGATGGCTGTCGTTCTGTTCATCTGCCTCAGCTCGTTTCCAGTCTTCAGGCCAGCCCTGCAAACTGTTTCCTGATCTGCACGCGTGCAAATTCAGTATTCTTTACAGCCGTATAAATAGGTCTGGCGGCGGTTACGGCAATAATCTGCTGTAGCCTATTCAGCCCTTGCGTGCCTAGCATACACCGATAGAAATAGTTGCCCCGTGTTATCCCGGCAACGCACACGCGAACGTGATGGAAACGGGAAAGGCCCCAGCGCCGTCGCATAGGCTGTCGTTCAAATTGTGGCAAAAGCATCGCAGGCGATGCTCATCTGCCGAGAAACCGGGCGACGGCGGGAATTTCGGTGTGCTCGAGAAACTGGGCCGCCGGCTCATGCAGCAGAATGCGGCCCTGGTCGAGAAAGAGTACGCTGTCGGCCATTATCCGGACGTCGTCGGGGTGGTGGGTGATGATCAGGATCGTATTGCCTTCCTGCCGGTGCAGATCGATGAGAAGATTGGCCATGCCGGTGCGCAGGCCCGGATCGAGCGCCGCAAACGGCTCGTCGAGAAGCAGGATGGGCTTGCGGCGCACCAGCGCGCGGGCGAGCGCCACCCGCTGCCGTTCACCACCCGACAGCGTCGGCGGCAGGCGCTTGCCGAAACCCTCAAGCCCGACCCGCAGCAGCGCGCTTGCAATTTTCGCCTTCTCCTTGATGCCCAGCTTCAGCGCCGGATCGATGCCGAGACCGATATTGGTGCCAGCATCCAGATGCGCGAAAAGGTTGTGCTCCTGGAAGATCACCGAGACCGGTCGTTCGGCGGGATCGCGCCCGGCGGCGTTTTCGCCGAGGATTTCGACCTTGCCCGCATCCGGCGTCTCGAACCCGGCGATCACATTGAGCAGGGTCGACTTGCCGGAGCCGGATGCGCCGGCGACGGCGACGATCTGCCCCTTGCCGATGGCACAATCGAAACGCAGCTCCGTCTTGCCGAACCGCACCGAAACGTCGCTGAGGCGAACGGCGATATCCGTTTCAGGCGGTGACATCTTTTCTCCTTTGATCATCGGCACCTGCCCGCGGCGTGCCGGCGATCGTCAGCACCAGGCAGACGAGGCCGAGAAACAGCGCCAGGCCGGCCGCATCGGTCGAGCGGTAGCCGGCCATGCGGCTGTATAGAAGCCACGGTAGCGTCACCATATCCTGCGAGCCGAACAGCGCGACGGCCCCGAGTTCGCCAAGCGACAAGGCGCAGGCAAAGGACAAGGCCATCAGCAGCGGCTTGCGCAAACCCGGCCAATCGATCAGCCGCAGGCGATGCCAGCCACCGAGACCGAGGCTGGCGGCGAGCCGGGACGTGCGGGCCGTATGGGTGGCCATCGCCGGCTCCAGCACGCGATAGACGAAGGGCAGCGCCATCAGCATGTTGATCAGGATCACCAATATCGGCGCAAAACGGGCGACATCGCCGAGCGGCCGCAAAAGCAGGAACCAGCCGGCCCCCAGAACGACCGGCGGCACCAAAAGCACCAGCGATGCGCTCGCCGAAATACCAGCCGCCAGCCCACGATGGATAGCCAGCGGCCGCCTTGGCGAAAATGCTGCCTGCCGCGCCCGGATCATCAGCGCCGCCGACAGGACGCAGAGCAGACCCGAAACCAACGCGATGACGATACTGGTGCGCAAGGCCCGCTGCACCATCGGGTCGCTGGCAAGCCGGACAAGATCGGAGCGAAGACCGGAGGCGGCGACGGAGCCGAGCGGCAGGGCAAGGAACAGAACCGCAAGCGCAATCACCAGCCAATCGCCAACCCGGCCAAACCCGTCGCGGCCATCGAAGCGGCATACTGCGCGCCCGCCGCCGTGGCCCTGGTCGGCCATCGGCGTCAAAAGCCGGATGGCGATCAGCAGCGCTGATGTCACCGAAATCTGCAGCAGTGACAGCGCGATAGCGCGCGGCGGGTCGAAATCGAAACGCAGCGCCTGATAGATCGCTACTTCGATGGTGCTCGCCGCCGGCCCGCCGCCGAGCGTCAGGACAAGGGTAAAGCTGGTGGCGCAGAGCATGAAGATCAGCCCGGCGATACCCGGCAAAAGCCCGCGGATCGCCGGCCATTCGATGAAGCGGAAAGTCGAACCCGGCCGCATGTCGAGATTGGCTCCGACCAGCCAGTATTCGCCGGGAATGCGCTCAAGCCCGCCCAGCATCAGCCGTGCCGCCAGCGGCATGTTGAAGAAGACGTGCGCGACGAGAATGCCGGACAGGCCATAGATGCTGACTGGCTGATCGAGACCGATTGCGACAAGCGCCGTATTGAGCACGCCTTGGCGCCCCCAAATCCCGATCAGCCCAAGGGCCGCGACCAGCGCCGGCAGGCCGAGCGGCAGCGCCATCAGCCGGATGATCCAGACGCGGCCGGGAAAGGCCACCTGACGCGCCAGCGCCCGGGCAACCGGGATGGCAAAGAGGATGGAAAGAACCGTCGAGAGCGAGGCCTGCAGCAGCGTGAAGCGGGCGACGCGCCAGACATAATCATCGAAGACATAGGCATCGAGCAACACGCCGTCACCGGCAGCGCCCGGCTCGTCGAAGGCAAGCAGTGCGCCAGCCGCCAGGCAGACGAACAGAACGATGCCGCCAAGGCAGAGCGCTCCGGCGGCAAGCGTCAAACGTCTCTCGATGCGGTCAATCATGATGGCCTTATATCGCTTGCAGTCCAATGGTTCCGCGCCATGGCCGTGCCCTGACTTGGCCAACTCCCGACTCACACAAGCGCTTCAGGAGTAACGGCTCCTCCCCCTCTTTTCCCCGCCGGGGAGAAGGTGGTCCAAAGGGCCGCATGAGCATCTGTGTTTACGGTCAAGGTGCATTCGGTGTCCAGAGGCGGTTTTGTGTGAGCAGGGCGTTTGCCAGGACGATGAGTTTGCGCATGACGGCGGCGAGGATGGGCTTGGGCGGCTTTCCCGCCGCCTGGCGTGCTTTTGCAACGAGCGCCGGATGGGCGGTGTAGCGGCATACAGGCAGGGCAGCCATCAGAGTGCCCGCTGTGGCGCGGGCCGCCGTATGGAGTGGTATCTGTGCGCCGCTGTCATTGGCAATCGGTGCCAGGCCCGCGAGCATGGGCGCCTGCTTGCCCGTGCAGGTCCCCAGTTCGTCCACGCTCATCGCCTCATCGCGTTCGGCACTTCTCCCGGCAGGGGCGAAGCGGCAGTCTTGTCTTGCCCCTGAGGGTTCGACTGGCTGTCCCAAAGACAGTAATCGGTCCAATAGTTACGCAAAAAAAACGCCCGGGATCGTAAGATCCCGGGCGGTGCGGTTTTTTGGTCTTTTTATCCCCGCAGGTCAGCCGGCCAGCTTGTCGGCGTAGGCTCGCTGTTCGTAGTGGTGGCCGAAGCGGCTCTTGAGGAAGGCGTCGAGGCCGATTTCTTCCTGGCGGATGAAGCCCTTGGCCGGCAGTTCGCCCTTGGCCAGCATGTCGAGAACGGCGCAGATGCTGGTTGCCGTGGTGATCTGGATGGCGCTCATCATGCGGCCGGCGACAACGGCGCTGTAGACCTTGTTGGCGTAGGTTTCCTGCACCAGGCGGCCTTCCTTGCGGCCGGAGACCGTGACGAAGATGATGACCACGTCCTGCATGGTCGAGGGCAGCGAGTTTTCGAAGATGTCCTTCAAAACTTCGCGGCGATGGCGCAGGCCGAGGTCGTTCAGAAGCGCCTTCATGATCGCAGCGTGGCCGGGATAACGGATGGTGCGGTAGTTGAGCGTGCGAACCTTGCCCTTCAGCGTTTCGCAAAGCGTGCCAAGCCCGCCCGAGGTGTTGAAGGCTTCATAGGTGACGCCGTCGAGCGAGAACTCTTCGCGTTCCTCGAGCGCCGGGACCTCGATGAGCTGGCCTTCGACAATGGCTTCGCAGGGCTCGATATACTCGTTGATGACGCCGTCGGTGCTCCAGGTCAGGTTGTAGTTGAGAGCGTTGGACGGGTACTGCGGCAGGGCGCCGACGCGCATACGCACGCTGTCGAGCGTGTCGAAGCGGCTGGCGAGATCATTGGCAACGATCGAGATGAAGCCCGGTGCCAGGCCGCACTGCGGGATGAAGGCGGTGTTTGCCGTTTCGGCGATCGCCTTGACGTGGCGGGTGGATTCGACGTCTTCGGTCAGGTCGAGATAGTGCACGCCGGCCTTGGAAGCGGCTTCGGCAATTGCAATCGTCAGGTGGAAGGGTGCGGCGCTGAGAACGGCGAACTTGCCGGTCAACAGGGACACCATGGCGGCGCTGTCGGAGATGTCGATTTCCGTCACCGAAATGGCGTCGTGCTTTTCGATCGTGGCGAGCTGTTCGGCGCTGCGGTCGGCCAGCGTGACCTGATAATCGCCCGAATGTGCGAGAAGGCGGGCGATGGTCGAGCCGATCTTGCCGGCGCCGATGACAACGATATTTTTCATAGTGGTTCCCCCGGATGAATCTGTCTGTGGGGTCATTGTCTGCTTTCCAGTGGTTGATATGAAGCGCCGATATGATAAAAATGACGTAGAATAGTCGGCATTATGACGACAAGGATGAACATAATGACGTTAGCAGACAAGGACCGGCAACTTCTGGCCATTCTCAGTGAGAATGCCCGAATGCCGACGGCGCTTTTGGCGCGAAAACTCGGTCTTTCCCGCACGACGGTGCAGGCAAAGCTTGAGCGGCTGGAGCGCGACGGCATCATTGCCGGCTATGGCGTACGGCTGTCGGATGATTTCGAAAAAGGGCTGGTCAAGGCCCATGTGCTGATCACTCTTGCGGCCAAGGCGCTGGGACGTGTGACACAGGAGCTGCACGATATCGAGGATGTGCGAACGCTGCATTCGGTCAGCGGCAGTTTCGACCTGATCGCCATTGTCGCGGCGTCGTCGATCAGCGAGCTCGACCTCGTTATCGACCGGATCGGCGAGATCGACGGGGTGGAAAAGACGCTGTCCTCGATCATCCTGTCGACGCGAATCAATAGGTAATGTTCAGCCCGCAGATATGGAGCGTGCGCGGCTGAAGGGGTGCCTTGAGATGATGCATCCTGGGCATGAATGGATCGGCATGTTGTAGTTGTTGACCAGAGGGCAATTAATGCAACTATATCGGAAGGGAGCATGCTTTAGGGAACATTATGGGATTCGGGGTTTTCATCCATCGCTTTGATTCGATTTACAAAGATAGTCCGGCTGAACAGTATCAATTTCCCAGCCAATATCTCGGCCGTGTCGAAGCATGCCTCGGCCAGTGGATCATCTACTATGAGCCTCGCAAAGTTGCCGAGACGCGTGGCTACTTCGCGATAGCGAAAGTTCAGCAGGTTATTCCAGATCCTTCGGCGCCCGGGATGTATTACGCGCTCATCGAACCCGGAAGTTATCTCGACTTCGTCAACCCCATCTCTTTTAATGGTGTTGACGGCATAGTTGAGCGCGGTTTGTTGAACGAACAGGGCCGGATTTCTGGTCRCGCCCAGTCCGCGGTTCGCCCCATTTCATCGAGCGATTTTTACCGCATTGTCGCCATGGGTCTCGATGAGAATACGCCTTTGCTGCCGCGTGTCGACGAAGCAATTTCTCCGTCCGGTTTTGAAGAGGAGCAAGCGCCCTTCCAAATTGAAGAGAGCCGTGACCGAGTGAGCTATGTCTCGTCGCGCATCGTGAGAAAACGAGTCTTCCGGCGGATCGTCTTGCGCGCCTACGATGAACGATGCGCTATTTCGGGATTGAAATTGATCAATGGCGGTGGCCGCGCAGAGGTCGATGCGGCACATATCCGGCCCGTCGAAGCAAACGGACCTGATATTGTCAGCAACGGAATAGCGCTTTCAGGCACGGCACATTGGATGTTTGACCGCGGGCTGATCAGCTTGTCTGACGATTTAGAGGTCCTTGTCTCACGACATGTCAACGACCCAGACAGCGTGCGGGCCTTCATCAACAAGACTGGTCGTGCACTTTCACCTCAACGAACATTCGAACGCCCGCATCCGCATTTCCTGCAATGGCACCGTGAACAGTGTTTCAAGCAGTGACATCTTGATGCTGATCGTCCTACCGGACCTTCAACCCCAGTTCAGCCAGCAATTGCCCCGCCTGATCGCGGGAAATGGTGGCGCCCTTGAATTGCTTGGCATTCAGCAGGCGGATGCCGCCGAGATCGGCGCCGCGAAGGTCGGCGCCCTCGAACCGGCAATCGGCAAGATTGGCGTCGCGCAGGCTGCAGTCCTGAAATACCGCGTCGCGAAAATCACATTTTTTCAGGTCTGCCATCTGGAAGTCGAGACCGTTCAGGCGGGCCTTTCGAAACGAAAGACCGGGTAATCTGGCGTCGGCCAGGCGTGTTTCGTTGAAGGCCAGGTTGAGCGTCTTTGCCTCGGACAGGTTTGCTCCCGTCAGCTTGCAGCGGTCAAATTGCACCCCGGTCAGCGTCGTGCCCCTGAAATTGCTGTTGTTGAAGTCGCAGCCCTCGATTCTGCTCTCGGACAGATCGCAACCGGTGAAATCGGCAAGGCCACCCTTGCAGCTCGACCAGACGGTGGCGCTCAGTTTTGCCCCGGTGAAATTGGCTTGCTTGACATTGCAGGCCTCGAACACCCAGCCGTCCATGATCAGGCGCGAAAGATCGGCCTCCTCGAGGACACAGCCTATGAGCTTGTGCGGCAGCCCACTTTTCGAGAGCACCTCGACCGCCGAGCGATCAAGCTCACGGTTCTCAAGGATATTGGACGGTGAAATCTGAAAGGTGTCCGGGGATGGCGCCACGTCGATGTTCCTTGTTTGTCATCGAGGAAACACGGCGCTACTGCATAATTCCTTAAATCGGAATGGATTTAAGGAATTATGCTGCGGATCAATCGCTGAAGCCAGCCTCCAGCATGGCCGAATCGACATGTTCGGACGCTTCGGAAGGTTGCGCCGGAGCGCCGGGCCGCTTGATGATGGCGGCAGCCGAGATCACGATCGGGTCGAAGCCGGCATCGCCCTGTTCGATGAGTTCAAAGAACGCCTTGCGCATGCGCGGCTCCCAGAACTTGTTGATGTGCGTCGCCACGCCCTGAATGCGCTCGGCTTCGGGCTGCGACTTGAAGAAGGTGGCGATCTGGTTCGCCATGCGGACGAGTTTGCCATTGGTGTTATCAAGCGACATCGGCGATGGCTCCGGACTGGATACGGTCTGAATGGGTGAAAATCTCGAACTCCGCGCCGCGCACGAGCGCGATCAGCGTCATGCCGGCCTCCTCGGCCGTGCGGATGGCAAGTGCTGTCGGGGCGGAAATGGCGATGATGAACGGGCTGCCGATGATGGCGGTCTTCTGCACCATCTCAACGGAAACCCGGCTGGTGACGACGACGGCGCCGCTTGCGCCGGTGTAACCGGCCCGCGCGGCTGCGCCCACCAGTTTGTCCAGCGCATTGTGCCGGCCGACATCCTCGCGCACCGCGATCAGTCCCTTGCCCGGCACATAGAAGCCGGCGCCATGCACGGCGCGGGTTTCGAAATGTAGGGGTTGCTGACCGTTCAGCAGTGCAACGGCCTCGACGATCTGCTCTTCCGTCAGCCGCAGCGGCGAAGCTGAAACCGAAGGCGTCTTGCGCACCGCCTGCTCGATCGATTCGATGCCGCACAGCCCGCAGCCAACGGGTCCTGCCATATGGCGGCGGCGGGCGGTGAGCGCGGCGTTCTGTTCTTCCCTGAGGACGATCTGCAGGTCGATGCCCTTGTCGTCGGGAACGGCCTCGATCGTCTCGATTTCAGAGGGACTGGTGATGATCCCTTCCGTCAGGCTGAACCCCACGGCGAAATCCTCGAAATCGCCGGGCGTTGCCATCATCACCGCATGGGTCGAGCCGCCATAGGAAAAGGCGATCGGGGTTTCCTCGGGCACGACGCGGGAGCCGGCATCGAGTTTGCCGCTGCGGCGGGCGGTTTCGGGGACCTTTTGCGTGAGCTTGAACGGGGTCATGGGCGGCCGCTCCTCGTCTCGCCGACGGACAGAAGAGGGAGTCTGCCGCGCATGCCCAACTCCATCTCCCCCCTTGAGGGGGAGATGCCCGACAGGGCAGAGGGGGTGAACACGGCAAACTCAAACATCGGAAAACTACTCCGCAGCCTCCATCTTGCCGGCGATCCGGCGGGACTGGCGGGCCTGTTCGTCGTAGTCGACCTGCCATTGCGACGGCCCGTTCGACGGCGAGACCTGCACCGCGGTCACCTTATATTCCGGACAGTTGGTTGCCCAGTCGGAGAAGTCGGTGGTGATGACGTTCGCCTGTGTCGTCGGGTGGTGGAAGGTGGTGTAGACGACGCCGGGCGCGACGCGTTCGGTGATCAGGGCCCGGAGCGTCGTATCGCCGGCGCGGCTCATCAGTTTCACCCAGTCGCCGTCGCGCACGCCGCGCATCTCGGCATCGTTGGGGTGAATTTCCAGCCGGTCTTCCTCGTGCCAGACGACATTGTCGGTGCGCCGCGTCTGGGCGCCGACATTGTACTGCGACAGGATGCGGCCGGTGGTGAGCAGCAGCGGGAAGCGCGGGCCGGTCTTCTCGTCGGTCGCGACATATTCGGTGCGGATGAACTTGCCCTTGCCGCGCACGAAGCCGTTGACATGCATGATCGGCGAACCGAGCGGCGCCTTCTCGTTGCAGGGCCACTGCACCGAGCCCATCTTTTCGAGATAGGCGTAGGACACCATGGCAAAGCTCGGCGTCGTCGCGGCGATCTCGTCCATGATCTCGGACGGATGGGTGTAGTTCCAGTCGAGCCCCATGGCTTTTGCCAGATTCTGGGTCACTTCCCAGTCGGCATAGCCGTTGCGCGGCGTCATCACCTTGCGAACGCGGTTGATGCGGCGCTCGGCATTGGTGAAGGTGCCGTCCTTTTCGAGGAAGGTCGAGCCCGGCAGAAAGACATGGGCATAGTTGGCGGTTTCATTCAGGAACAGGTCCTGCACGACGACGCATTCCATCGCGGCCAGACCCGCCGAGACATGCTTGGTGTCCGGATCGGATTGCAGGATGTCCTCGCCCTGGATGTAGATGCCCTTGAACGAGCCATCGACGGCRGCATCCAGCATGTTGGGGATTCTGAGGCCCGGCTCGTTGGAGATGGTCACGCCCCAGAGCTTTTCGAAGATGTCGCGGGTCGCGTCGTCGGAGACGTGGCGGTAGCCCGGCAATTCATGCGGGAAGGAACCCATGTCGCAGGAGCCCTGGACATTGTTCTGGCCGCGCAGCGGGTTCACGCCGACGCCGGGACGGCCGATATTGCCGGTCGCCATGGCAAGGTTGGCGATCGCCATGACGGTGGTCGAGCCCTGGCTGTGCTCGGTGACGCCGAGGCCGTAATAGATCGAGCCATTGCCGCCGGTGGCAAACAGGCGGGCAGCACCKCGGATTTCCTCGGCGGGAACGCCTGAGAGTTTTTCGACCTCCTCCGGGCTGTGGTGCGGCTCGGCGACGAAGGCTGCCCAGTCCTCGAACTCCGACCAGTCGCAGCGCTCGCGGATGAATTTTTCGTCGTAGAGGCCTTCGGTGACGATGACATGCGCCAGCGAGGTGATGACGGCGACGTTGGTGCCGGGGCGCAGCGGCAGGTGATGCGACGCCTTGACGTGCGGCGAGGAGACCATGTCGATGCGGCGCGGATCGACGACGATCAGCTTTGCACCCTGGCGCAGCCGCTTCTTCAGCCGCGAGGCAAAGACCGGATGCCCATCGGTCGGATTGGCGCCGATGATCATGACGACATCGGTGTGTTCGACCGAATCGAAATTCTGCGTGCCGGCCGAGGTTCCGAATGTGGCGCCGAGGCCGTAGCCGGTCGGCGAATGGCAGACGCGGGCGCAGGTATCGACGTTGTTGTTGCCGAAACCGGCGCGCACCAGCTTCTGGACGAGATAGGTTTCCTCATTGGTGCAGCGCGAGGAAGTAATGCCGCCGACCGAATCGCGGCCGTATTGATATTGAAGGCGGCGGAACTCGGCGGCCGTATGGGCGAGCGCCTCCTCCCAGCTCACTTCGCGCCAGGGGTCGCTGATCTTCTCGCGGATCATCGGATTGAGGATGCGCTCCTTGTGGGTCGAATAGCCATAGGCGAAACGGCCCTTGACGCAGGAATGGCCGCGATTGGCCTGGCCGTCCTTCCACGGGACCATGCGGACCAGCTCTTCGCCGCGCATTTCCGCCTTGAACGAGCAGCCGACGCCGCAATAGGCGCAGGTGGTGACGAGCGAATGTTCCGGCTGGCCGATCTCGATGACCGATTTTTCGGTGAGCGTCGCGGTCGGGCAGGCCTGCACGCAGGCGCCGCAGGAGACGCATTCGGAGGAGAGGAAATCCTCGTGCATGCCGGCGGAGACACGGCTGTCGAAACCGCGTCCCTCGATCGTCAGCGCGAACGTGCCCTGAACCTCTTCGCAGGCCCGCACGCACCGCGAGCAGACGATACATTTGGCCGGGTCGAAGGTGAAATAGGGGTTGGATTCGTCCTTTGGCGACCACTTGATGTTGATCGCTCCGTCATTGCGTGCCTTGACGTGGTTGTCGCCGTCATAGCCGTAGCGCACGTCGCGCAGGCCCACCGCGCCCGCCATGTCCTGCAGTTCGCAATCGCCATTGGCAGCACAGGTCAGGCAGTCGAGTGGGTGGTCGGAAATATAGAGCTCCATGACACCGCGGCGCACGTCCTTCAGCCGTTGCGTCTGTGTGGAGACCTTTAACCCGGCTGCGACCGGGGTCGTGCAGGACGCGGGCATGCCGGCGCGGCCTTCGATCTCCACCAGGCAGAGCCGGCAGGAGCCGAAGGAGTCCATCATGTCGGTAGCGCAGAGTTTTGGAACCTCGATGCCGGCTTCCATCGAAGCGCGCATGATCGAGGTGCCCTCCGGCACGGTGATCTCGTTACCGTCGATGGTCAGCGTCACCATTTTTTCCGAGCGGGAGGCAGGGGTGCCGAAGTCGATTTCAGAAATGAGGGGCATGGGCGGCCTCCTGTGCGGAAAGGACGGAAAATTTTGCGCGTGGGGAGGCTTTACCCCCCTCTGTCACTTCGTGACATCTCCCCCACAAGGGGGGAGATTGTTCTTTTCCCTCGGGCATTCCGAGCAAGGCGATACTGTTCCTGGCAACGGGGCTGAGCCGCATGCGATCTCCCCCCTTGTGGGGGAGATGCCCGACAGGGCAGAGGGGGGTGAAGCCACCAGCTTTGAACATCATTCCGCCGCCTCCACCATAGGAGCCGGCGAAAAATCGTCCGGGAAATGGATCATCGCGCTTGTCACGGGATACGGCGTGAAGCCGCCCAGCGCGCAGAGCGAGCCGAATTTCATCGTGTTGCAGAGGTCGGCCAGCAGTTCGCGGTTCTTTTCCGGCTCGATGCCTTGGGCGATCTTGTCGGCCACCTCGACGCCGCGCGTCGAGCCGATGCGGCAGGGCGTGCACTTGCCGCAGCTTTCGATGGCGCAGAACTCCATGGCAAAGCGGGCCTGCTTCAGCATGTCGGCGGTGTCGTCGAAAACGACGATGCCGGCATGGCCGATCAGTCCGTCTTTTGCCGCGAAGGCTTCGTAGTCGAACGGCGTGTCGAACAGAGCGCGCGGAAAGTAGGCGCCGAGCGGGCCGCCGACCTGGACGGCCTTGACCGGCCGTCCCGAGGCCGTGCCGCCGCCGATGTCGTCGACGATCTCACCCAGCGTCAGGCCGAAGGCGGCTTCATAGAGGCCGCGATGCCTGACATTGCCGGCGATCTGGATCGGGATCGTGCCGCGCGAGCGGCCCATGCCGAAGTCCTTGTAGTACGACGGCCCCTTGTCCATGATGATCGGCACCGAGGCGAGCGAGATGACGTTGTTGATCACGGTCGGACAGTCGAACAGGCCCTTGTGGGCCGGCAGCGGCGGCTTGGCGCGCACGATGCCGCGCTTGCCTTCAAGCGAGTTCAGGAGCGCCGTTTCCTCGCCGCAGACATAGGCACCGGCGCCGGTGCGGATCTCAATGTCGAAGGCATGCGCCGAGCCGAGCACGGAGGTTCCGAGCACGCCCGCCTTGTGGGCGATCTCGACGGCCTCGGTCATCGTCGCAATGGCATGCGGATATTCCGAGCGGATATAGACGAAGCCCTTGGTGGCGCAGGTCGCGACGCCAGCGATCGCCATGCCCTCGATCAGCACGAAGGGGTCGCCCTCCATGATCATCCGGTCGGCAAACGTGCCGCTGTCGCCCTCGTCGGCGTTGCAGACGATGTACTTGCGTGCACCCGGCGTGTCGAGCACCGTTTTCCATTTGATGCCGGTCGGGAAGCCGGCGCCGCCACGGCCGCGAAGGCCGCTCTCCGTCACATGGGCGACGATATCGGCCGGTGCGAGGGTAACGGCCCGTTCCAGGCCTTTCAGACCGTCATGGGCCCGGTAATCGCTAAGCGACAGGGGATCGACGATGCCGCAGCGGGCAAAGGTCAGCCGCGTCTGGCTTTTCAGGAACGGCAGTTCCTCGGTTTTCCCGAGACAGAGCGCGTGGTTGCCGCCAGTCGTAAGACCCGCGTCCAGCAGGGAGGCGACATCGGAGGCCTTGACCGGACCATAGGCGATACGGCCTTGCGCCGTCTCGACCTCGACCATCGGCTCCAGCCAGTGCAGCCCACGCGAGCCGTTGCGCACGATCCTGGCGTCGATGCCGCGCGCTTCGATTTCGGCGGCGAGCGCCTTGGCCACGCGTTCGGCGCCGAGCGCAAGGGCTGCTGCATCTTTGGGAACAAAAATCCTGACGGTCATGCGCGCACCTCCGCAACGAGGTCGTTGACGGCATCCGCATCAAGCCTCCCGTGCACCTCGCCGTCGAGCATCGCGGCGGGTGCGGCGGAACAGAGCCCGAGACAATAGACGGGTTCCAGCGTCACGGCCCCATCGAGCGTCGTCTGGTGGAAATCGATGCCGAGAAGGGCCTTCACCCGTTCTGCCAGCTGGTCACCGCCCATCGATTGGCACGCCTCGGCACGACAGAGCTTCAACACATGCCGGCCCGCCGGGTGGTCGCGATAGTCGTGATAGAAGGTGACGACGCCATGCACTTCGGCGCGCGACAGGTTGAGTTCGCGGGCGATGATCGGCAGACATTCCTGCGGCACATAGCCGAACTCGGCCTGAATCTCGTGCAGAATCGGCAGGAGCGGTCCTTCGAGCGACTTCATTCCGCTGACGATATCCAGCGTCCGTTCGCCGATATCCCGGCTTGATACATGCAGGTTCAACGTTCAGACCTCCCGAACTGAAGCGAATTTTTGCTTGGCGGGGCTTTGCCTGAGACCGATTGGCCGCCGTTCCTCCAAGAACATCCGGCCGGTCAGGGCAACGCGCCAATACGCCTCGCACATCCGATCAGCTTTGCAGTCGGCCGGGGAGGGGTCAATACGCATGTTCCGTCAAGCGATAGAATTTTTCTATCGAAACGTTTGAGCCTCGGCCAGAATGCGTGCCTCGTGCAAAAGGGCCGAGACGAGCGGGGTGAAGGGTTCTCGATGGGTGGCGACGAGACCGACCGTGTGCTGCGCGTCGGGCTCAACGATCGGGATTAGCCGGATATCGTCGTGAAAACCGAATGATTTCCCGACGTTATAGGGCATGATGCTGGCCCAGTGACCGGTGCGTACATGCGAAAAAAGCACGATCATCGAGTTGGATTCGAGCGTCGGCGACACGGTTACCCCGGCCTCCGCGAAATGCTGGTTGATGATGCGCCGGTTCTGCATGTCGGCGGTCAATAGACAAAGCCGAATGCCGCCGACTTCCTTCCAGGTCACAGTTTCGCGATCCGACAGCGGCGTGCCGGCTGCGGTGACGAGATGATAACGCTCCACCTGCAGCGGCACGCTGGTGACCCGCCCGAGCGGTTCGTTTTCGAGGTAGGTAAGACCGGCATCGATCTCGAGGTTTTCCAGGAGCCCGAGAATTTTCAGCGAAGTGGTGGAAAGGACAGAGAACGTCACCTCCGGATGTTTCTCCTGAAAGGGTGCGGTGATGCGCGGCACCATCGCGAGTGTTGTTGGGACGGCTGCCAGCCGGATATGGCCGACAAGCCCGCGCCGGGCGGCGCGCATTTCCTCATGCATGGTGCGCGTATCGCCGACGATCCGGCGTGCCCATTCCAGCACGCGCTGCCCTTCCGGCGTCAGGCTCTGGTAACGCGAGCCGCGATTGACCAGCATGACGCCGAGCTGATCTTCCAATTGTTTGATGGCGGCCGAAAGCGTTGGCTGGGTAATACCGCAGAGTTCTGCGGCGCGGCCGAAATGGCGCTCCTGGGCAAGCGCGATGAAGAATTCCAGCTTGTCGATCACGCCACAGCCCTCCCGAATGCCGTCCTGTCCGTTTTCAGCAGATCAATTGCCCGCCGTTCACTTCCAGCACCTGGCCGGTGATGTAGCCCGAGAGCGCGTTTGAGGCGAGGAACAAATAGGCGGGCGCGCAATCTTCCGCGGTGCCGAGCCGTTGCAACGGGATCGTCTTGCGGGTTGCTTCGAGTTTTTCGGCGGATGAGTAGCGTTCGTGGAAATCGGTCGTGATGGTGCCTGGCGAAACGCAGTTGACGCGGATGCCCTCCGGTGCCAGTTCGCGGGCAAGCGCCTTGGAATAGGTGGAGACGAAGGCCTTGGTGGCCGAATAGATCGCCGATCCGGCACTGCCACCGGTGAGGGCCGAGATCGACACGGTGTTGACGATTGCCGGATGCGTACCGCGGCGCAGAAGCGGCAGGAGTGCGCGGGTTGTCTGCACCACGGAGGTCTGGTTCAGCTGCACCACCGTCTCATATTGCGTATCCGTCAGCTCACCGGCGAGAAACCGGCCGACCATCGTTCCGGCATTGTTGATGAGAATGTCGAGCGTCTGGAAACGAGACGCGATGCTGGTCGCCAGCATCTCAACGCCGCCGGCAGTCGAGAAATCGGCATAGGAGAGGAAGGCCCGGCCTTCGGTCAGTGCTGCGTCGAGAAAATCGGGCAGCGGCTCGCGTGCGACGCGCCCGCCGTGCAGATAGACGGTTGCGCCGCAATCGAGAAACTGGCGCGCGACCTCCTGGCCGATGCCGCGGCCGGCACCGGTCACGACGACATTCAAACCCTTGAACAGCGATGGATGAAACATAATGAATACCTCCCGCGACGGACAGGCTGTCGCATCATGACCGGAATTGCAACGCGGCATCCACTTGTGGGTTCATTTTCGAAGACTCGCCGCGTTTATGAAATTGCACTGCTTTCGTTTTTGCATATTATGAAAGAAAACGAAAACGAGGGGGAGGGAAAATTCATGTATCTGACGGGACGCCAGTCGGAAATCCTTGAGCTCGCCAAGACGGAAGGCCGGGTTCTCGTCGATGAACTCGCCGCGCGTTTTTCGGTGACGCCGCAGACGATCCGCAAGGATCTGAACGATTTGTGCGACGGCCGGGTGCTGACACGCATTCATGGCGGGGCGATTTTTCCGCGCGGCAACGAGAATGTGAAATACGAGGCGCGCCGCTCGATCGCGGCACTTGAGAAGCAGGCGATCGGCCAGGCGGCAGCCGCGATGATCCCCAACAATTCCTCGCTGTTCATCAATATCGGCACGACCACCGAGGCCGTCGGCGAGGCGCTGCTCGACCATACGGAACTGATGGTCATTACCAATAACATCAACGTTGCCAACCGTTTGCGGGTTTTTCCCTCGATTGAGGTGGTGATTGCCGGCGGCGTCGTGCGCGGTGCCGATGGCGGCATCGTCGGCGAGGCGGCGGTCGATTTCATCCGCCAGTTCAAGGTCGATTACGCCGTTATCGGAGCGTCGGCAATCGACCACGATGGCGCGCTTCTCGATTTCGATTACCGCGAAGTGAAAGTGGCGCAGGCGATCATCGCCAATGCCCGCCATGTCATTCTCGTGTCCGATTCGACCAAGTTCGAACGCACGGCGCCGGTCAGGATCGGCCATATTACCCAGGTCCACACCTTCATTACCGATATCTGCCCGATCGAAAACGTCCGGAACATCTGCCAGGAGCAGGATGTCCGGCTGATTGAGACCGCGCGCTGAAATCGCGGATTTTGGCGGCCGCTTGTTTCTATAAACATTCGTTTGACATTCGTAATATTTTCGCTTTAATTACTTTCACTTTCGCATATGCTCAAAATTGTGCAATGCGAAATGTGGGAGGGGAAGCAGTGCCTGCGCAGGACGTATTCGACATTTTCGTGATCGGTGGCGGCATCAATGGATGCGGTATCGCAAGGGATGCCGTTGGCCGCGGATATTCGGTTGCGCTGGCCGAAATGGACGATTTCGCTTCCGGCACCTCATCGCGCGCCACCAAGCTCATTCATGGCGGACTGCGCTATCTTGAACACTACGAGTTCAGGCTGGTGCGTGAATCGCTGATGGAGCGCGAAGTGCTCTGGGCCATGGCTCCGCATATCATCTGGCCGATGCGGTTCGTCCTGCCGTTCCACAAGGGCGGCATCCGCCCGGCCTGGCTCATCCGGCTCGGCCTCTTCCTTTACGATCATATCGGCGGCCGCAAGCTTTTGCCCGCCACCCGCACGCTGGACATGCGGCGCGATCCGGCTGCCAAGCCGTTGAAGGCGCTGTTCACCAAGGCTTTTGAGTATTCCGACGGCTGGGTCGACGATGCCCGCCTGGTGGTTCTCAATGCGAAGGACGCGGCGCTCAAGGGCGCCCGGATCATGACCCGCAGCCGCGTCGTCTCGGCAGAGCGCCAAGGCAATCTGTGGGTCGTCGATGTCGAGGATGGCGCGACCGGCGCCGCCAGCACATTCAAGGCGCGCATGCTGGTCAATGCAGCCGGCCCGTGGGTCGATGTGGTCCTGTCCAATGCCGTGCGCAAGAACAACGTCCACAATGTCCGTCTGGTCCAGGGCAGCCATATCGTCGTGAAGAAGAAGTTCGACGATAGCCGGGCGTACTTCTTCCAGAACCCGGACAACCGCATCATCTTTGCGATCCCTTACGAGAACGATTTCACGCTGATCGGTACGACCGACAATGATTTCACCGGCGATCCGAAGAACATCCAGATCACCGACGGCGAGATCAGCTATCTCTGCAATGCGGCGAGCGAGTATTTTTCCGAACCCGTCAAGCCCGCCGATGTGGTCTGGACCTATTCCGGTGTGCGGCCGCTGTTCGACGACGGCGCTTCGAAGGCGCAGGAAGCGACACGCGATTACGTGCTGAARATCGATGGCGATGCCGGCGAGGCGCCGCTGCTCAATGTCTTCGGCGGCAAGCTGACGACCTACCGGCGGCTTAGCGAGCATGCGCTGGAAAAGATCGCCGGTGCGATCGGCGCCAAGGGCAATCCGTGGACCGCGAAAAGTGTGCTTCCGGGCGGCGATTTTCCGGCCACCGGCTATGACGCCGAAGTCGCGAAACTCAAGAGCCGCTATCCGTTTCTGGTTGAGCGCCACGCGCGCCGCCTGGTTCGGCTCTATGGTACGCTGGCAGCAAGCCTGCTTGGAAATGCAGACAAGGCGGAAGACCTTGGGCTGCATTTCGGTGCCGATCTCTACGAGGTCGAGGTGCAGTGGCTGATTGGTCAGGAATGGGCGCGGCATGCCGAGGATGTGCTGTGGCGCCGCACCAAGCTCGGATTGAAATTGACCCAGGCGGAAGCCGCCGGGTTGGAGGAATACATGCGGGAGACTATCCGCAGCGTTGCCTGAGGGCCGCGCCTGCATGGCGCTGCCGATGGCTGGGAGGAAGCCTGAGAATGCTTGAACTGAAAAACATAACCAAGGTCGTCGGAGCGGATACGCATGTCCACCCGACCGATCTTGTGCTGGAGCGGGGGTCGCTCAACGTGCTGCTGGGCCCGACGCTGTCGGGCAAGACGTCGCTGATGCGGCTGATGGCGGGTCTCGACAAGCCGACGACCGGTACCATCAAGTTCGATGGCAAGGACGTGACCGGCGTGCGCGTGCAGGATCGCTCTGTCGCCATGGTCTACCAGCAGTTCATCAACTATCCGGCCATGACGGTCTATGAAAACATCGCCTCGCCGATGCGCATTTCCGGCAAGGATCATGCAACGATCGATCGCGAGGTCCGCAAGGCGGCCGAGCTGATGAAGCTGACGCCCTATCTGGAACGCACGCCGCTCAACCTGTCCGGTGGCCAGCAGCAGCGCACGGCACTTGCGCGCGCCATCGTCAAGAACGCCAGCTTGGTGCTGCTCGACGAGCCGCTCGCCAACCTTGACTACAAGCTGCGCGAAGAGTTGCGCGAGGAATTGCCGAAACTGTTTGCGGCGTCCGGCTCGATCTTCGTCTATGCGACGACCGAACCACAGGAAGCGCTGCTTCTCGGCGGCAATACCGCGACGCTCAGTCAGGGCCGCATCAGCCAGTTCGGCCCGACCATTTCGGTCTACCGCAAGCCGGCCGATATCGTCACCGCCAAGACCTTTGCCGATCCGCCGCTCAACACGATTGATCTGGTGAAGTCCGGCGACACCTTCGATCGGGACGGCATCACGGTCCTGCCGGTACCGGCACATCTGTCCGGTATCGCAGACGGACCCTACACGGTCGCTTTCCATCCGCACCATCTCTCGCTTGCCCGTCCGCACGAGACGGCGGCGACGCTCAAGGCGCGCATCATCATTTCGGAAATTGCCGGTTCCGAGAGCTTCATCCATGTCGATTGCGCCGGATCGCGCTGGGTCATGCTCGAGCACGGCATTCACGACATCGAGCCGGACACGGCGCTCGAACTTTTCGTCGATACCCGCCACCTGATGGCCTTCGGGCCGGATGGACGTGCGATCGGCGGTCATGCCGGCGGTTCCGCCTTCCGGGCGGCGTGAGGAGGACACCATGGCACGCATCAATCTCGACCATATCCGCCACGCCTACGGCCCGAACCCGAAAAAGCCTTCGGACTATTCGCTGAAGGAAGTGCATCACGAATGGCACGACGGCGGCGCCTATGCGCTGCTCGGCCCGTCCGGCTGCGGCAAGACCACGCTGCTCAACATCATTTCCGGGCTGCTGCAGCCATCGGAAGGCAAGATCCTGTTCGACGGCAGGGACGTCACCAATCTGTCGACGCAGGACCGCAACATCGCCCAGGTGTTCCAGTTTCCGGTCATCTACGACACGATGACGGTCTATGACAATCTGGCTTTCCCGCTGCGCAACCGGCATGTGCCGGAAACCGAAGTCGATCGCCGCGTCACCGAGATCCTCGAAATGATCGGCCTTTCCGACCGCGCGAAGAAGAGGGCGCAGGGGCTGACGGCCGACCAGAAGCAGAAGATTTCGCTTGGCCGCGGCCTTGTGCGTTCCGATGTCAGCGCCATCCTCTTCGACGAGCCGCTGACGGTCATCGACCCGCATATGAAATGGGTACTGCGCTCGCAGCTGAAGCGGCTGCACAAGCAGTTCGGCTTCACCATGGTCTATGTCACGCACGATCAGACCGAGGCGCTGACCTTCGCCGACAAGGTCGTCGTCATGTATGACGGCGAGATCGTCCAGATCGGCACGCCGGCCGAGCTTTTCGAAAAGCCCAAGCACACCTTCGTCGGCTATTTCATCGGTTCGCCGGGAATGAACGTGCTGCCGGCAAAGATCGATGGATCGTCCGTCGATCTCGACGGTCAGACAGTCGCCTTGTCTTTTGCGCCGAAGATCGCCGCCGGTGCCAAGACCGAGCTCGGTATCCGCCCGGAATTCGTCCGTCTCGGCCGCGAAGGCATGCCAGTGACGATTTCCAAGGTCGAAGATATCGGCCGTCAGAAGATCGTCCGCGCCACCTTCGCCAATCGGCCGATCGCCATCGTCGTCCATGAGGACGGCGAAATCCCGGCGGAACCGCGCGTCACTTTTGATCCGTCCGCAGTCAACATCTACGCCGATAGCTGGCGTGTGGGCGGGGAGGCCTGATCATGGAAAAAACCTGGAACAACAAGGCCTGGTTCATGGTCCTGCCGGTGCTGATACTGGTGGCCTTCTCGGCGGTTATCCCGCTGATGACGGTTGTCAACTATTCGGTGCAGGACACGTTCGGCAACAACGAATTCTTCTGGGCGGGCACCGACTGGTTCATCCAGGTGCTGCAGTCCGACCGCTTCTGGGATGCGCTGACCCGCAATCTGATCTTCTCCGGCATCATTCTGACGATCGAAATTCCGCTCGGCATTCTGATCGCGCTCAACATGCCGAAAACAGGGCTCGGCGTTCCCGTCTGCCTCGTCTTGATGTCGCTGCCGCTGCTCATTCCGTGGAACGTCGTCGGCACCATCTGGCAGGTCTTCGGACGCGTCGATATCGGCCTGCTCGGTTATACGCTGGAGGCGATCGGCATTCCCTATAACTACGTCAATAACGTCTTCGATGCCTGGCTGACGCTGATCGTCATGGACATCTGGCACTGGACGAGCCTCGTCGTCCTGCTTTGCTATGCCGGCCTCGTGTCGATCCCGGATGCCTATTATCAGGCAGCCAAGATCGACGGCGCATCGCGCTGGGCCGTATTCCGCTACATCCAGCTGCCGAAGATGAAGCGCGTGCTGTTGATCGCCTTCCTGCTGCGCTTCATGGACAGCTTCATGATCTATACCGAGCCCTTCGTCGTTACCGGCGGCGGCCCCGGCAATGCCACCACATTCCTGTCGATCGATCTCGTCAAAACGGCCATCGGCCAGTTCGACCTCGGTCCGGCAGCAGCACTTTCGCTCATCTACTTCCTGATCATCCTGCTGCTCTCATGGATCTTCTACACCGTGATGACCAATAGCGATGCGCAGAGCTGACGGACGGAGGGAGGAAAAACAATGACCACCGCGACACAATCATCCGGCCGCAGCCTCTCCTGGCTCGTCCCCACGATCTACATCCTCTTTCTGTTGTTGCCGATCTACTGGCTCGTCAACATGAGCTTCAAGACGAACACCGAGATCACCGGCACGTTCTCGCTCTATCCGCATGCGCCCACACTGCGGAACTATGCGGTAATCTTTACCGATCCGTCCTGGTACAAGGGCTATATCAACTCGATCATCTATGTGGTGATGAACACGGTGATCTCCGTTTCGGTGGCGCTGCCGGCGGCCTATGCCTTCTCGCGCTACCGGTTCCTTGGCGACAAGCACCTGTTCTTCTGGCTCTTGACCAACCGCATGGCGCCGCCGGCCGTTTTCGCGCTGCCCTTCTTCCAGCTCTATTCCGCCTTCGGCCTGATCGACACGCATATCGCGGTTGCTCTCGCGCACTGCCTGTTCAACGTGCCGCTGGCGGTCTGGATCCTGGAAGGCTTCATGTCGGGTGTGCCGAAGGAGATCGACGAAACGGCCTATATCGACGGTTATTCGTTCCCGCGCTTCTTTATCCGGATTTACATCCCGCTGATCGCCTCCGGCATCGGTGTCGCGGCCTTCTTCAACTTCATGTTTTCCTGGGTCGAACTGTTGATCGCCCGGACGCTGACGACGACCGACGCCAAGCCGATCGCCGCGATCATGACGCGAACAGTGTCTGCGTCCGGCATGGACTGGGGCGTGCTGGCGGCAGCTGGCGTGCTGACAATCATCCCTGGTGCGATCGTCATCTATTTCGTCCGAAACTACATCGCCAAGGGCTTTGCCCTGGGGAGGGTATAATGGCCACTGTAACCCAACGCACCAATCGCTGGCCCCTGGCACTGGCCGCCGTTCTTGCTGTCTATGCTGGCCTGACCGGGCTGCTCGTCATGGCTCTGCCGATCAAGGACGGCGCGCGCGACTGGTTCGCTCCGCTGATCCCAGGAGGCTGGATGGCGTGGTCTTTTCCCGGTGCGATGTTCTTCCTGACCATCTTTGCGCTTCTGTCGCTGATGGCGGTCTGGGAATATGCGAGCCCCGGTGGCAATCCGCGCGTCGGCATCCTGCGCTTCGAGACGACGCGCGGCGACCGTCTCTTCGTCTCGCTGCTCGGCAGCGCCTTCATTCATCTCGCATGGCTGGGACTTGTCGGTCCCAACGTGTGGTGGGCTCTTGCGCTTTCCTTCGTGTACGCCGTCGGCGTTTTCAAGCTGGTCTGAGGCAAGATTACTGAAACGGACTGCCGGGGAGGCAGTCCGACATCGCAATCGCAAAACCTTTAAGGGAGGACAACTATGCGACGGCATCTTCTAACATCGACGGCAGTTATGCTGCTCGCCTTTACCGGGTCCGCATTCGCGGGCATGGACGAGGCCAAGACGTTCCTGGACAAGGAAATCGGCACCGTATCGACGCTGGACCGCGCCGCTCAGGAAGCCGAAATGCAATGGTTCGTCGATGCGGCAAAGCCATTTGCCGGCATGGACATCAAGGTCGCTTCCGAAACGCTGACCACGCATGAGTACGAGTCCAAGACCCTTGCCGCGGCGTTTACAGCGATCACCGGCATCAAGGTCACCCACGACCTGATCGGCGAAGGCGACGTGGTTGAAAAGCTGCAGACCCAGATGCAGACCGGCGAGAATATCTACGACGCCTATGTCAACGATAGCGACCTGATCGGCACCCATTGGCGCTACCAGCAGGTTCGCAACCTGACCGACTGGATGGCCAACGAAGGCAAGGACGTCACCAACCCGGGTCTCGACATCGCCGACTTCATCGGCACGTCGTTCACCACGGCGCCGGACAAGAAGCTCTACCAGCTTCCCGACCAGCAGTTCGCCAACCTCTACTGGTTCCGGTATGACTGGTTCAACGACGAGAAGAACAAGGCCGATTTCAAGGCGAAGTACGGTTACGACCTCGGCGTTCCGGTCAACTGGTCGGCTTACGAAGATATCGCCGAGTTCTTCACCGGCCGCGAAATCGACGGCAAGAAGGTCTATGGTCACATGGACTACGGCAAGAAGGACCCGTCGCTCGGATGGCGCTTCACCGACGCCTGGCTTTCGATGGCCGGCAACGGCGACAAGGGTATCCCGAACGGCCTTCCGGTCGACGAATGGGGCATCAAGGTCGATGAGAAGTCGCGTCCGGTCGGTTCCTGCGTTGCCCGCGGTGGCGACACCAACGGTCCGGCAGCGGTCTATTCGATCCAGAAGTATCTCGATTGGTTGAAGGCCTACGCACCGCCGGAAGCACAGGGCATGACCTTCGGTGAAGCCGGTCCGGTTCCGGCACAGGGTAACGTCGCCCAGCAGATCTTCTGGTACACCGCGTTTACAGCCGACTCGGTCAAGCCTGGTCTGCCGGTCGTCAACGAGGACGGTACGCCGAAATGGCGTATGGCTCCATCGCCGCATGGCGTCTACTGGAAGGACGGCATGAAGCTCGGCTACCAGGACGTCGGTTCCTGGACGCTGATGAAGTCGACCCCTGAAGATCGCGCCAAGGCCGCATGGCTCTACGCGCAGTTCGTGACATCCAAGACCGTGGACGTGAAGAAGAGCCAGGTTGGCCTGACCTTCGCCCGCGAATCGACGATCCAGGACAAGAGCTTCACGGACCGTGCCAAGGACCTCGGCGGTCTCGTCGAGTTCTATCGTTCGCCGGCCCGTATCCAGTGGTCGCCGACCGGTACCAACGTTCCGGACTATCCGAAGCTGGCTCAGCTTTGGTGGCAGGCGATCGGCGACGCATCCTCGGGTGCGAAAACCGCGCAGGAAGCCATGGATAGCCTGTGCGCCGAGCAGGAAAAGGTGATGGGACGCATCGAGCGCTCCGGCATCCAGGGCGATATCGGCCCGAAGCTCGCCGAAGAGCATGATCTCGACTTCTGGAACAAGGACGCTGTCTCGAAGGGCAACCTTGCACCGCAGCTGAAGGTCGAGAACGAAAAAGAAAAGCCGCAGACCATCAACTACGACGAACTGGTCAAGAGCTGGCAGTAAGTTGGGGCTCGGCGCCGGTTCCTATCGGCGCCGAGGCTTTCAGCCTCGAATGAAAAGGGAAACCGCCCGAAGGGATCAATCTTCGGGCGGTTTTTCATTGTTTCCGGCTGGAACGGCGCGGCTGCAGCCTTTCAAAGGGTCGTTTTACCCTTCAACACATTGATTATGGTGCGCAGGATAATCTTGAGGTCCAGCAGCAGCGAGAATTGCCCGACATAATCGATATCGCAGACGGTCTGGCGGATCGCCATCCAGTGTTGCCCCGCCGGCCCCGGAAAACCACAGGATTGTGCAAGTCCGGTCAGGCCCGGCCGCATCAGGTGCCGGTATTCATAACCTTGGACAAGGTCGCAATAGCTGCGCCCGGCCGCGAGCATGTCGGGAACATGCGGGCGAGGGCCGACCAGTGACATGTCGCCGGCGAGCACGTTCCACAATCGCGGCAACGCGTCGAGATTGCTCCTGTTCAAGAGGCGTCCGAGCGGCGTGAAGAAACGACCGGGCCCGGTATGCATGCAGCGGAAGCTCAACAGCTCGAAGGGAGCTCCATCGAGGCCTGTGTGCAGTTGCCGGGCGAAAACCGGCCCCTTGCTATCCAGCTTGACGAGGACGGCGATGACAATGAGAGCCGGGGCTAGAATTAGAAGCCCGGAAAACGCACTGACGGCATCGATGATGCGCTTGACCGCAAACTGAATGGGCACGTTCGGCAAGCGGGCCGGATTGAGGTGAAAATTGCTGCCAGCCGCCGGGGGTCGGTTGTCCGGGCCGCTATCCCTTGTTCGGACAGGGACTGTTCGTTGCAACATCGTTTTTCCCGTCATGGCTTCAAGCCTCCCGGCGCTTCCCCGGCAGCGCCACCATCGCGTTGGTCCTTGCCAAAGAACGTCTTTTCGCAGAAATCAGTTGGTTTTTTTGCAAAAGCAGAAATCATGAATTATTGAAGGTAATACTCCGCGTTTCTGTCGGCAATTTCTAATATATCCCCTTCCGGAAATGTATTTTCCGTTTTTAACAACTTGTTAAATATTACACACTTCGCCCAGATATTGCGAGCGCAAGCTATCCTTGTGGTTAATGTGCAGCGGCTCAAAATGGTCTGATTTTTCTTAAGGCAGCCTTGGAAATAGCCGTTGGAGGTGCGCAGCAATCCCGTTTTCAAGAAGACGAAGCGGTTCACGGTGCCGGATTGTCGATGGCCGTAAGCGGCAAACCATCAGCGCTTTCGCCTGCCATCATGCCGTCTACCATCGGTAGACCGTCGCTTCCCGTCAGCGGAAACCACTTGCCTCGGTCGAAGAACAGATCCGCCGGCATCTTCTTGCCGGGCGTATTGATCTGATTGGCGAGGAAATTGTAGCGCGGCGTTTCACCGAATTCCTTTTTGAACTGGATGCGGCTGCCGAAATTGCTGATGTCGAAGGGGTCGAGCGCATGAATCTTGCCGATGATCTCTTCCGGGGTTCCCCAGCGCACCTGGCGCAGGAAGATGTTCGCTGCACGCCCGGCGAGTTCGGCGACCTTTCTCGTGTCGGCCGCATTTTCGATGTTCAGTTTGACGCGAAACGAGGTAACGCGATTTTCGCCGTCGCCCTTGATGAAGATGAACAGCGACGATCGTTTGTCGTCATCACCGTTTTCAGGCGGAAGATCGACCGAGGAGGAACATTCCCAATTGTCCTTGTGGGCGCTGCTGACGGTCCAGTCCAGCGCGCCGAAGCCGCCACTCTTCAACTGTTCGCACAGGCTCCGTGGGTCGCTCTGGATCAGGCGGATGAAATGCTGCTCCGGCGCCTTGAAGTCGGCAAAGGCGTAGACAGGCAAAACCATGCGCGCCGGCGGCATTCGTATGCCCCTGCTTTGGGTTATCTTGACGTGTCCGGGTGCGGAGACGGCCCTTGTCATCAGGTCGGGATAGCCAAGATAGGTCAGCAGCAGATCGAGATTGCGGTGGCTATTGGCAAGCAGAACCGTCGCCAGGATGCCGGCAAAAACCAGCCCGACTGCGACGAGAAAGAAGATCTTCCCGGACCGGCTTTTCCGCTTTCCCTTCATGCCGAAACCTGAACTCCGCGGTTCCCGCCGGCCTCAGACATCATCGACCCACATGCCTTCGCCATCCGGCGCCTCTGTCTATGCCAAGCCCATCCTGGCATATGTTCCGGGCGGGATCGTGGAGACTTTTCACGCCGCCTGCCGGCTCCTATCGGCTGGAATGATCCCATGAAAGAGCAGCGAGTGGCCACACAAGGCGCCAAGCCAGCCCAACAATGCGCATTCCATCCCGATCTCGCCGGCCGTCTTGCCCTGGCGATAGGTATTGTCGAGAAAAAACAGACATATCAAGGTCCAAAATGAAAGCAGCCATGCCATCGCGTTGGGTCCGGAGAATTGCTGCCGGAAAGAACACGGCCGTATAGGCGGGTTTGCACGCGCCGGGCTCAGGACCCAGCGCGGTATAGGAGTTCCCCCGGCGTTGAATTTCGAAAGCGTCCTAATGCGCGGCAGCTGCCGGGCGGGTCGCCGCTTCGCCGCTGAAGATGATCACCGCGAACAGCAAGACGCCCGCGAATGTGATCAGCGACGCAATCGCGACAACAGGCTCCATCGCCGGATTTCCGGTAAGCATGAGGTAGAGCGCCGGCACCATCAGGGCGACGCCCGCGGTGTAGACGCAATACTGGATCATCGCGATCCGCCGCTCCGCCTTTGCAGGGTTCAGTGCGTGATATCCGCCAAAGATCGCCATCGTCACCCAGCCGAGCAGATTGGCATGGGCATGCGCGCCGATGGCGCTATGATCCTGCGAGATGGCCATGCTCAGGCCGATCGAGATTCCGATGATCAGGAAAATGATGGCGGTACGAAAATAGAGCTTTGCGATGCGCGGCATGTGACTTCCCCCCAAGTGTTGCCTCGGGCGTATATTAACATTCGCTCCGGTTTGGTGAGAAGGCCAAATTTGGTTGCTTCCGCGCCCTGGTCGTGTTGGCAAGAGGCCTTAGTTTCCTTCGTCGGGAATATTCAGGACATGACCGCAGGCCTTGCAGTGCACCGCGTTGGCGTCATGGCGCTGCAGGCCGCATTGCGGGCAGGGGAAGACGACCTTGTGCGGGCGCACGATCGCCTGTGCCAGCCGCACGAACAGCGAAATACCGAAGATCATTGTCACGATCGAGGTCAGCTTGCCAAGCGTACCGGGCAGGGTGATGTCGCCGAAGCCTGTCGTCGTGATGGTGGCGACGGTGAAATAGAGGGCATCGACAAACCCTTCGACGCCGGCCGCCCGATGGTAGAAGAACGCCGTGTAGACAAAGCCGGTAACAAGGAAAAGGAAGGTGACGAAGTTGATGCAGGCGCGGATGACGTCTTCCCATTCGGCATAACCCGCCCGCTTGATCAGAAGCGTGAAGACCTTGCTTTGGCCGAGCGACCAGATGCGGAAGGCGCGCAGGAAGGCGAAGTTGGAAAATTGCGCCGGAAACAACAGCGTCGCCAGGATAGCGATATCGACCCAGGTCATCGGCCGGGTCAGCCAGCGCCGGAGGTTTGAGGCGATCAGCGCCCGGGCGCCAAGCTCAAAGGCGATCAGGGCGGCGATCGCATAGTCGATGATGAGGTAGGTTTGGCCCGCAGCCAAATAGGGGCCGGCGAGGAAGAAGATGATGATGGCAAGATCGATGATCGCCATGGTGATCTGGAATCGGATCGCCCGGGCGCTGGTCCCGAGATAGAGCATGCGCAGCTTGGCGCGCAGGGCGCTCAATATCGATTCGTCGGGTTTCTTGGCATCGATGTCCTCGGTCATGAAACCGAGATAGGCTGGCGGACGGAAACGGTCAATGCTGCAGTCCTGTCATGCGATGGACCGCGCGCGATAGCGGTTCTTTTCAAAGGTAGCGGCTTCTGCCTTGCGTGCGCGAAAAAGGCTGGCAACCGGCGTTTGAACATTACAGTAAGTTCACTTTTTTAGCCGTGGGACTGGATGTATATCCTCGCCGACGTTCCGTTCGAAATGCCCCGCCAGGTGCCACATGTCCAATCCGGTCGATAGCAACGATGAGCACAGCGGCGCTCGAACCCTGGTTCATCGGGTTTGGGGGCAAGGCCGGCTGCTGGCCGCTGCCGCCACGATCCTCATTCTTGCCCTGGCCGGTTATGCGATCTTTCATTTGACGAGTGAAGTTCGCTATGAGGATGTGATGGCAGCGCTGAACAGCACCAGCGGCGCCTCGATCGTGCTTGCCATCGGCTTTACCGGCTTGAGCTTCCTTGCCTTGACCTTCTATGATGTCGGGGCGCTCACTTATCTCAAGCGCCGGCTGCCCTATGCCGATGTGGCGCTGACGGCGGCAGCGGCGTATGCCATTGGCAATACGGCAGGCTTCGGCCCCTTGAGCGGCGGTGCCATCCGCTATCGCGCCTATTCGCGCCTGGGCCTGAGGCCGGAGGAAATCGGCGGCGTCATCGCCTTCGTCACCCTTGCCTTCGGACTCGGGCTTGCCAGCGTCGTCGCCCTGAGCCTGCTGATGATCGCCCCGGAAGTTGCATCGCTTGCCGGCATGAGTTCACCGGCTTTGCGCGCCATTGCGGTGCTGATCCTGACCGTTCTTCTGGCTTTGATGGTGGCCGGTCGCGATAATCGAGCCTTGCAGTTGGGGCGGTTTTCGCTGCGCATTCCCGATTCCCGCACGGCGTCTCGCCAGTTTCTCGTGACCGTGCTGGATCTGGCCGCCTCGGCCTCCGTCCTCTACGTGTTGCTGCCCGAAGGGGTGATCGGCTGGCCGGCATTTCTTGCCATTTATGCGGTCGCTGTCGGGCTTGGCGTCCTCAGCCATGTGCCGGCCGGTCTCGGCGTCTTTGAAACGGTGATTGTCGCCGCTCTCGGACAGGCCGCCGATGTCGATACGGTTCTCGGCGCTCTTGTCCTCTACCGCCTGATCTACCATGTCATGCCGCTGCTTCTGGCAGTTGTCTTCGTCATCGGCGCCGAGTTGCGCAGTCTCTACCGCAAGCCGGTCGCTTCCAGCCTTCGCCGGGTGGCCGGCCGGCTGACGCCGCTTCTGTTGGCAACGCTCGCGCTTATTCTGGCCGCCATGCTGGTGTTTTCCAGCGTCACGCCGACACCGGACGACAACCTGGCCTTCCTTGCTGGCTACGTGCCTCTGCCGATCATCGAAGGCGCGCATTTCCTGGCAAGCCTGCTGGGACTGGTTCTTGTCATCGTTGCGCGCGGCCTTGCAAGACGGCTGGACAGTGCCTGGTGGGCGGCGCTGGTCGTTGCTGTCATTGCGCTGCTTTTCTCCCTTCTCAAGGCCGTTGCCCTGATCGAGGCAGGCCTTCTGGCATTTTTCATCGTCAGCCTGCTTGCCACGCATCGTATGTTCGACCGGCCGGCAAACCTGACGAATGAACGGCTTACCGTACCGTGGCTGACGGCGATGCTGGCGCTTTGTGCCTTTGCGGTGATCGTGCTGTTGTTCGTCTATCGTGACGTGGAATACAGCAATACGCTCTGGTGGCAGTTCGAGCTCTCGGAGGAGGCGCCGCGTGGCTTGCGCGCTGTGCTGGGGTTGACGATCTTTTCGGGTGCCGCCGCGCTCTGGAGCCTGCTACGGCCCGCCAAAGGCCCGAGAGAAGCGTCCTCCAGCGAGGACATCGCTAAGGCGATCGCCATTGCCAAGGCGCAGGATGTGTCGGATGCCAATCTCGTGCGGATGGGCGACAAGAACCTGATGTTCTCGGCCGACGGCCGCGCCTTCATCATGTATGGCCGCCAGGCCCGGTCCTGGATTGCCCTGTTTGATCCGGTCGGCCCGCGGGATGCATGGCCGGACCTGATCTGGCAGTTCATCGAGGAAGCCCGCTCCTGCGGTTGCCGGCCGGTTTTCTACCAGGTCTCGCCCGCTGGGCTTTCCTACTACGCGGATGCTGGCCTGCGTGCATTCCGCCTCGGCGAACTCGCAACGGCCGATCTCACGACCTTCGAGCTGAAGGGCGGCAAGTGGGCGACGCTGCGCCAGACCGTCAGCCGGGCGAAGCGCGACGGCCTGGAATTCGCCGTCATCGAGCCGGACGGCATCCCGGCGATCATGGCCGATCTCGTCGCGGTATCCGATGCGTGGCTTGCCCATCATCGGGCCAAGGAAAAAGGCTTTTCGTTGGGGGCGTTCAGCGCGGAATACATTGTTGCTCAGCCGGTCGCGGTTCTGCGGCTGAACGGGATAATCGTTGCGTTTGCCAATATCCTAGTGACCGATGCCTGCGAGGAAGGCACCATCGACCTCATGCGCTTCCTGCCGGAGGCACCCAAAGGATCGATGGATTTTCTCTTCGTCTCGCTGATGGAATATCTGAGAGACAAGGGTTTCAAGCGCTTCAATCTCGGCATGGCACCCTTGGCCGGACTTTCCGGCCGCCGGTCTTCGCCGGTGTGGGACAAGGTTGGCCGCACGGTTTTCGAACACGGCGAACGGTTCTACAACTTCAAGGGGCTGAAGGCCTTCAAGTCGAAATTCCACCCGAACTGGCAGCCGCGCTATGTGGCGGCGGGTGGCGGTATCAATCCCGTTCTAGCACTGATGGATGCGACATTCCTGATTGGCGGCGGCGTGAGGGGAATTGTGAAAAAATGATCCTGAAGACATTCTGCCGGGCCGCTTTTGCAGCCAGCCTGCTGTTCACGGCTTCCGCGGCACGATCGCAGGATGCGGCCTCATTCGACACCGGTATGATCCCATCGCCGCATATCCTGATGCCCACCGGCGATGTCGCTGCCGCCGTCGTCTTGATTTCGGACAAGGCCGGGTGGTCGGACAAGGAGGATGGGCTTGCCAAAAGCCTGACCGATAGCGGCGCATTGGTCATCGGCATCGACCTGCCGGGCTATCTGGCGTCATTGGCGAAGGACGATGGCGATTGTATCTACATGGTGTCGGATATCGAAGCGCTCAGCCAGCAGGTCCAGCGGGCGGCTGGAAACAACGACTATCGCCTGCCGGTCGTCGCGGGTGTGGGAGCGGGCGGTGCGCTGGCCTTGGCGATTGCCGCCCAGACGCCCCCGGCCACTTTCGGACAGACATTGGCCGTGGACCCCGAGGCCGGCATCGCGCTTGACAAACAGCTCTGCACGCCGGCCGAAAAGCAAAGGACGGGCGATCGCATGATTTATGGCCTCACCGATGGGCCGCTTCCCGATCCAGTCACCGTTCTTTTCACGGATGATGCCCCGGTAGACGGCCGCGCGCATGTCGCCGCGCTGGTCGCCAAGCACAGCGACATCGAAATCACGGAAACGGATGATGACATGTGGAAGGCTTTCTCCGACGCGCTCACCGCCCTGGTTTCCGCTTCCGCCGGCGAGGATAATCCGCTTGGCCTGCCATTGACGGTTCTCGATGCCAAGCCGACGCGCGACACGATGGCGATTGTCTATTCCGGCGACGGTGGCTGGCGTGACATCGACAAGCAGGTCGGCGACGTGCTCCAGCAGCAGGGCATGCCGGTGGTTGGCATCGATTCGCTGCGTTACTTCTGGTCAGAGCGCCAGCCGCAGGAAACCGCCGATGATCTGCATCGCATCATCGCGTTCTACGGCAAGCGCTGGAACGTCAAGCACATCCTTTTGATCGGATATTCCTTCGGTGCCGATATCTTGCCCCGGACCTATAACCTTTTGCCGCAGGCTGATCGGGACCGGGTTGCGCAAGTATCGCTCCTCGCTGTGTCGCATCAGGTGGATTACAAGATTTCGGTGCTCGGCTGGCTTGGTGCGGCCGGGTCGGATGGGGCGGGCGATCCGGCAGATGACATCGCCAAGATGAAGCCGGCTCTCGTTCAGTGCATTTACGGTACCGATGAGGAAGACGATGTCTGCCCGACGCTGAAGGATACCGGCGTCGAAGTCATCGCCATCGACGGCGGCCATCACTTCGATGAGGATTACCCGGCGCTGGTCAAGCGCATTCTGGACGGTTTTGACCGCAGGCTGGCTGGCAAATAAGAGGTCGCTCGTGTGATGACTGCGCGCAATCTTTCGGTTGATGATCGTTAGTGCTTTTTGGATTCCTCAGTGCCCGCGCGGCCGCTTGGGATGGAGCTGACGGTCGCCGAGACCGGATCGCTGGCGGGGAAGGACGATTCCAGCCCTTCTTCCAGTTCTTCTTCCAATGTAGCGGCATCGTGGGCTGCTCTTGCACTGCGCAGTGAAATCACAGCCGGGGATTCGGTCTTTTTATCACCGGCAGGGTGAATGTCTGCCTGCGCATCAGCGTCATCCGGCGGCTCGAAGGTTGCCGCCTGAAGCATCAGCGCCTTGGCCCTTTCGATGGCATTGAGCCGATTGAGGCCGTCGGCTTCCGTCCCGCGCATCTGGACGGAAATGACATCGCCGCCTTTGCCAACAAATTCAACGGTTATCAGCCCGGATGAAGGCTGCGAATGGACCTGCGTGCCGATTACTTCCATGACTGCCGCCTCCGTGAATGGGTTATGCTGATAACAGTCCTGCACCGGTTTTGTTCCGCTCGCCGACGTCATGCCACAACGAACCGGTAGCCGGTGCCCTTGCGTTCGGCATAGCCGATGCCGGGATAGGTCCAGTGGTAGCCGAGCAGCTTGATGCGATCGGTGGCGGCGCGGTCCATCAGTTTCTGGCGGTTCCTGATGGCCACGTCCTGCAGCGTGTCGAAGCCGAATTTCCAGCCGGGATGTTCGAAGGAAACGATCCGGTTGGTGGCGGCGTCGGCCGAGATAATCATCCCGTCGCCCCCGGCAAGTTCCAGCGAGATATGGCCAGGCGTGTGGCCGGCCGTGTCGAGCACCCGCATGCCGGTGACAATATCGTCTCCGTCCTTCACCAGCTTGACTCGGTCCTTGACCGCGAACAGGTCGCGCTGGGCACCGCGGGCAAAGCTGTGCAGGACCTTCGGCATCCTGGTTTCGAAATCCGGATCGGTCCAGAACGCCCATTCTTTCTCGGAGACGAAATACTCGGCGTTGGGAAAGCGTAATCTGCCGTCCTCCATGAGCGTACCGCCGGTGTGATCCGGATGCGCATGAGTGAAGATCACCTTGGTGACTTCGCTCGGGTCGATACCGGTAATGTCGAAATTTTTGCCGAACATGCCGGCTGTCGCCTGAAAGTTCGTGCCAGAGCCGACGTCCACCACGATGATGTCCTTGCCCGTGCGGATGACCGGAATGTTGGCGGGCATTGGCGCACTGTCGGCATTGCCGCCGAGGCGCTTCAGGATGTCGGCGCGCTCGGCAGGCGTCGCTTCCGGCATGATGATGTCGGCGGGCAGCGTCAAATAGCCGTCGCTGAGAACGGTGATGTCGAAATTGCCTTGGGCGATGCGGTGGGTTTCGGTGGCAAACGTGGTCTTTGGCCAGAATGGGAGAGTGGCGAAGGCCGCCCCAAGCGCCAGGAACTGACGGCGGCTGGTATCGGCGAGGGTCTCGGTGGCAACGACGGCACGGGTCATGACAAAGCTCCAGTGTGGCTGGGTTCAAGGGCGATGCGATTCCGGCACCGCGGGAGGCGGCGGTGCCGGAGGATCGGTGCTACGACCGGGCAAATTCGAGCAGATCGGCGTTGAGCTTCTCCTTGTGCGTGTCGGTGATGCCATGCGGGGCGCCGGCATAGACCTTGAGGATGGCATGCGGCACGAGCTTCTTCGAGGCACGGCCGGCGGCGTCGATCGGCACGATCTGGTCGTCGTCGCCGTGGATGATGATCGTCGGTACGTCGAATTTCTTCAAGTCCTCGGTGAAATCGGTCTGCGAGAAGGCGACGATCGAGTCATAGGTGTTCTTGTGGCCGCCCATCATGCCCTGCAGCCAGAAGCTGTCGATCATGCCCTGCGAAGTAACTGCGCCGGGCCGGTTGAAGCCGAAGAACGGGCCGGAGGCGATGTCCCTGTAGAGTTTTGAACGATCGACGACGCTGGCGGCCTGGATGCCGTCGAAGACCTCCTTTGGCAGGCCGAGTGGGTTGGCCTCGGTCTTGACCATCAGCGGCGGCACGGCGGAAATCAGGCCGGCCTTGGCGATGCGGCCGGTGCCGTGGCGGCCGATATAGCGCGTGATCTCGCCGCCGCCGGTGGAAAAGCCGGCGAGGAAAATATCGTTGAGATCGAGCTGTTCGATCAGATCGGAAAGATCGTCGGCATAGTGGTCCATGTCGTTGCCGTCCCAGGGCTGGGAGGACCGGCCGTGGCCGCGGCGGTCATGGGTGATGACGCGGAAGCCGTTATTGGCGAGGTGGAAGGCCTGGGCTTCCCAGCTGTCGGCCGACAGCGGCCAGCCGTGGCTGAGGATGACGACCTTGCCGTCCTTCGAACCCCAGTCCTTGTAGTAGATTTCGACCCCGTCGCGGGTGATGATCCTGCTTGCCATCGTCTTGGTCCCTTCGTTTGCGGATGTGTTGGAGACTGCGGAATTTGCTGATGCGGATGCTGCCGAGAAGCCTGCGAGGCCTGCCATGCCGGTGGCACCGATCAGCATGGTGCGACGAGTGAGAGCGGCGCTTTCGGTCGAAGTGTGGATGGTCATGGTCGTGTTCCCTTTGGTTCTATCCGGTTGTTTTTCCTCGATGGTCGGCTCCGTTTCCGGTGTGTTCGTTTCTGCCGCCCGTCTTGTTGCTTTGATACCAAGCGGTGCCTAAACTCGGGATTGGCGAAACTGACATTAAGCGGGACGGAAGTGACAAATGGCGCTCGTTGAACCAGCAGAGATCGGCATCGTCATCTATCCGGAGGCGCAGCGTGCTGCGATCCACGGGCTGACGGACCTTTTTCACGTGGCCAATCTGATGAGCGAGGAGCAGGGCGGACGTGCGCCCGCCCGCATCCGCGTCAGCCACTGGCAGCTGTCGGAGGACGGCCGCGATGTGACGAAAGTGTTCGACAGCCATCCAGGACCGCACAGGGGACTGATCGCGCTGATCCTGCCGCCGAGCCTCACCAACCTGCCCGTCGGCGAGCGCATGGGCGTGCTGCCCGACTGGGTCAGGGCGCAGCATGCTGCGGGCACGACAATCTGCTCGATCTGCGGAGGTGCCTATCTACTGGCCGAAAGCGGGTTGCTGGACGGACGGCTGGCGACGACCCACTGGAGCCATTCGGACCAGATTTCAGGCAAATTCCCCGGCATCAAGGTTGATGTCAGCAAGCTGATCATTGACGATGGCGATATTATTACCGCGGGCGCGATGATGGCATGGATCGATCTCGGGCTGAAACTCACCGCGCGTTTCATGAGCCCGAGCATCCAGCTCGCGACCGCGCGCTTCATGCTGGTCGACCCGTCCGGTCGCGAACAGACATTTTACAGCACGTTTGCGCCAAAACTGCATCACGGCGACGAGGCGGTGCTGAAAATCCAGCACTGGCTGCAGGCGCACCATACGGAAAAGATCACCCTGGAAATGATGGCGGGGCGAGCCGGCCTTGGGGAACGCACGTTCCTGCGCCGTTTCCAGAAGGCAACGGGCATCAACCCGACGGAATATTGCCAGCAGCTGAGGATCGCCAAGGCGCGGGAACTGCTGGAGATTTCCAGTATCAAGGTCGAGCAGATTGCCTGGCAAATCGGTTATGAGGACCCCGGCGCCTTCCGCAAAATCTTTCGCAAGCTGCTTGGCCTGTCGCCGGGCGAGTATCGCCGCCGGTTCTTCGTCGGCGAGGATGCGCCGGACACCGCAATTGCCTGAAATGCAAAGAGCGGCCGAAGCCGCTCTTTTTATAGAATAGTGGAGAGGCAGTTATCAGGCCGCCACGTCGTCCATTTCGCGTTCCTTGAACATGCGGGCGAGGTTGAGGAAGCAGATCATGCCGGTCTCGTTGGCGATGATGCCTTCCGCATAGCTCTTGTCGAACGATGTGGTGATTTCCGGAACCGGCTGCACCTGGTCGCCGCGGACGGTCAGGATGTCGGAGACGCGATCGACGACGAGGCCGATGACCATGTTGTGGACTTCGGCAACGACGATGGCGCTGCGCTCGTTGGCGACCGTCGATTTCATGCCGAGCTTGTGGGCAAGGTCGATGATCGGAATGACTGTGCCGCGCAGGTTCATCACCCCGAGGACGTCGGCCGGTGAATGCGGGATCGGCGTCGAGGGCGCCCAGCCGCGGATTTCGCGGATCGTCGTTGTCTTCACGCAGAACTCCTGATCATGAAGACGGAAGGCGATGATTTCCAGCGTTTCGCTATCGAAACCTGCCACTTTCAATGCACTTGTCATCTCGGTTCCTTCCGGTTGCGGCTTCGGCTGGCGTTCTGGCGCGCAGCTTTTGGACAGTCTTCGGCTGCGTGCTGCCGCGGACGTGTTTTCCGCCTGGCGCGTGCTGCGTCGGATCAATTGTCTGGATTGCCGGTTACATCCGGTCAAGGGCGATGCGTCATGCACGGCGGGTAGCCGTTCGCGCCTTGAAAAGAACCCTATATCAAAAATCGTTAAAAGATGATTTTTCGTAGGAAAGGAATGCGCACCGGCTGAACGGCCAGCCGGTGCGGTTAGTGAACGCTCAAATCGAGGCCAGAACGCCTGCAAACTGTTCGACGGCCCAATCGACCTGATCTGCGGTGATGACCAGCGGCGGGGCGATGCGGATCGTGTCGCCGTGGGTATCCTTGGCAAGGATGCCGCGTTCCTTCAGCGCTTCGCAATACTTGCGGGCGCCGCCAGCTTCAGGAACGAGTTCAACAGCCAGCATCAGGCCCCGGCCGCGCACTTCCTTGATGATGTTGGAGCGGATATCCTTGAGACCAGCCTGGAAACGGTCGCCCATGCGGGCGGAGTTGCCGATCATGTCTTCTTCCGTCAGCGCCTTTAGCGAGGCGCGGGCGATGGCGCAGGCGAGCGGATTGCCGCCGAAAGTCGAGCCGTGCTGGCCGGGCTTGAGGACACCGAGCACTTCGGAATTGGAGAGAACGGCCGAGACCGGATAGAAGCCGCCGGACAGCGCCTTGCCGATCAGCGTCACATCGGCCTCGATGCCTTCGTGTTCTTCGGCGAGCAGCTTGCCGGTGCGGCCGAGGCCGGTCTGGATCTCGTCGAGGATCAGGGTAATGCCGTGCTTGGAGCAAAGCGCCCGAACCTCGGGGAAATAACCCCGCGGCGGGATCATCACGCCGGCCTCGCCCTGGATCGGCTCGATCAGGAAGGCAACGGTGTTTTCATTGATCGCCGCGCGGAACGCTTCGATGTCGCCGAACGGAACGGTCTTGAAACCGGGTGCGAACGGACCGAAGCCGGAGCGTGCGTCGGGGTCGGTCGAAAAGCCGACAATGCCCATGGTCCGGCCATGGAAATTGTTGGAGCAGACGATGATCTCCGCCTTGTTTTCCGCGACGCCCTTGACCTCGTAACCCCATTTGCGCACGGCCTTGACGGCGGTCTCGACGGCTTCGGCACCGGAGTTCATCGGCAGGATCTTGTGGCTGCCGGTGAGTGCTGCCAGTTCCTCATAGAAATGCGCGAGCTGATCGTTGCGGAAGGCGCGCGAGGTCAGCGTCAGCTTCTGCGCCTGCTCCATCATCGCCGCGAGGATCTTCGGGTGGCAATGGCCCTGGTTGACGGCGGAATAGGCCGACAGGCAGTCGAGATAACGGTTGCCGTCGAGGTCCCAGACGTAAACGCCTTCACCGCGCGACAGCACGACGTCGATCGGCTTGTAATTGTGCGCGCCCAGCCGGTATTCGGTTTCGATCAGTGCGTTGGTCGTGTTCATGGATCCTCCAGTGGCTTTGTTATTGGCTCAGGCGCTGCGGGTCGGGCGATCGAGAATACGGCGGCCGAACAGGCTTGCGGTCAGCTCGACGAGAATGCGGGCGCTCTTGCCGCGATCGTCGAGGAAGGGGTTCAGCTCGACCAGATCGAGCGAGGAGACGAGGCCGCTGTCGCAGAGCATTTCCATGATCAGATGCGCTTCGCGGAAGGTTGCGCCGCCCGGGACCGTGGTGCCGACACCCGGCGCGAGTTCGGGATCGAGGAAATCGACGTCGAGGCTGACATGCAGCAGGCCGTCCGCGGCTTTGATCGTTGCGATGATCTCGTGCATGATATGGGCCATGCCGGTCTCGTCGATGGCACGCATGTCGTAGACGTTGACGCCGTGCTCGGCGATTTCTTCGCGCTCGCGGTCATCGACGGAACGGATGCCGACCTGGAAGACGTTTTTCGGATCGACCATCGGGCGGTTCTTGTCGAGGATCGGTGCGAATTCCGCCTGGCCGCAGAAGAAGGCGACCGGCATGCCGTGCATGTTGCCGGAGGGCGACGTTGCCGGCGAGTTGAAATCCGCGTGCGCATCAAGCCAGAGCACGAAGAGGGGGCGGCCCTGTTCCTTGGCATAGCGTGCCATGCCGGATACCGAACCCATCGACAAAGCGTGGTCACCGCCGAGAATCAACGGGAATTTGCCGGCGCGGGCAGCGTGATGAACGGCTTCGTCCAGCGCCCGGGTGATGGCTGCGACAATTTGCAGATTGTTGGCTTTCGGATGGTTGGCGAGGTCGCGGGCCGGCAGTGGCTTGAGGTCGCCTTCATCCGTGACGCTGTGGCCAAGGCCAGCAAGGATGGTATCGACGCCTGCGATGCGCAGAGCCGCCGGACCCATTGCGGCGCCACGCCGGCCGGAGCCTTCTTCGAGTGGTGCGCCGATGAGCACGATGTTTTTCTTGGATTCAGCCATGGTCTTCCCCGCAAGTTCGCGTGATGCCGGTTTGCCCGGTTTGTAGGCGGATTATACGGGTTTGTTCGTTGGCAAATAGGTGGAAAACTGGCAAATAGATTGCAATAATTGACACTATGAGAAGTGTGGATGGACAGAATGATAAGTCTCGATGATCTCGACCACGCTTTGATCAGCGCGCTGCGTCACAACGCGCGCACGCCCGTTTCCACCCTTGCAGCCACGACCGGCGCATCGCGCGCAACTGTCGCCGCCCGGATCGACCGGCTGGTGGCATCCGGCACGATCGCCGCGTTCACCATCCGCACCGGAGCCGAACTTTCCGGCAGCGGCGTGCGTGCCATCGTCATGATCGAAATTCACGGCAAGATGGCCGACCGCGTCGCCACGCAGCTGCGCGGCCTGCCGCAGGTGCGCGCCCTGCATTCGACCAATGGCCGCTGGGACTTCATCGCCGAGCTGGAAGACAAGGATCTCGGCACCTTCGACGAAACATTGCGGCTCATACGGCTGATCGACGGGATCAACCTGACGGAGACGAACATCCTCTTGAAGACCAGCAAGATCTCGGCGGCGTTTTAAACCTCAATATTCCTTCTCGTAGAAAATTCCCCCGCCTGCGCCGCCTGCTCCAGCCTCTCCGCGCAGCTTGACGCCGCGGCCGACGTCGAGATTGATGATCGCCTTGCCGCTTCCTGCTTCCGATCCGGATTGAAGCTCGAGATAGGTGCGCTCGTTCAAATATTTGCCGGCGGTCACCGTGGCGCCGCCGGTCGCATCCGTGGAGACATCCAGATCATCGACGCCAAGCTTGTTGCGCAGACCGCTCAAAAGCGAGTTTGAGCCGCCGCCGGCCAGTTCGCTGACGGCGCTTGCCAGCTGGGCGATCTGCAGTGCCGACAGTTTTGACAGTGAACGGTTGAAGATCAGCTGCGCCAGGATTTCATCCTGCGGCAGAGCCGGCGATGAGGAAAAGGTGATGGCGGGATTGTTGGCGGGGCCCGCGACATTGACGGTGATCGTCGTTGACCCGGCGCTGGAGGTAGCGTCGAGGTCGAGCGCCGGGATCAGGTTGCCGCCAAAGGTGATGGTGCCATCGGTGAAGTTGAGGCGCTTCCCGAGAATTTCCAGCCGGCCGCGCCGCATTTCGAAACCGCCGGAGACCGCGGGTTCGACGGCTGTGCCGCGAATGGTCAGATCGCCGCCAAGCTCGGCATCGATGCCGCGTCCCCGGACGAACAGCTTGCTGGGTGCACTCACCGCCAGGTCGAAGGCGATGCCGCCGCTGCCTTTGGCGCCGTCGCCGCTGCCCTCGTCCTTGCGGATATCCGCCTGCATCTGTTTGACTTTGGCCGGGGCATTCCTGTGCTTGATGTTGATTTCCGACAGCGAGGCAGGCAGCTTTTCCGGGATGGTGATGGCGGCCTTCTGGATCGTCACCTTGCCGCCCAGCACCGGCATTGCGGTCAAAGAACCCTTGAGGGTCATCGCGCCATCGACACTGGCTGTAAACAGGCTGCCATCGACATAGGTCGCCTTGGCAAGGCGGATGGCAAGATCGGCCGGGAAACCGGAGCCGGGCGCGATACCGATCGTGCCCGTCACATCGAGCGAACCGCCGCTGGCCAGCTTGCCGGAGAGCTTCTGAATGTTGGCCTGCTTGCCATCGAGTGAAACATTGGCAGCGAGGTCGGTGATCGCAAGGTTACGGCGGACATCGACGAAGCGCGCGCCGGTGGTGGATATCGTCCCGGCCACCTGCGGTGCTGTCGCTGCACCCGTGATGGAAAGATCGACATTGGCCGCACCAGTCAGGGTGAAGCCCTGCTGTGCCAGAAGCGCGGCTGCGAGGCTGAAGGGCAGGTTGCCGGACAGCTTCATATCGATCGGCCTGTTGCCGGTAATGCCGACCTTGCCATCGCCTTTGAAGGCAAGACCGTCGGCCCCGTTGATGACGGTGCCGACTGTCACGCTGTTGTTGGCAAACTGGCCTTTCGCGGCGATGTCGAGGGCGCCGACGCCGGCGGACTTGGCCTGTGCCACGGCTGCATTGGCCCAGCGCAGGTCATAGGAGACGACCGGTGCGGCCGGCGTCCCCTTGACGCCGACGGTGCCGCCGATGGCGCCATCCGCGCCGAGCGAGGGTGCGAAGGTGTTGGCGAGGCTGGCCGGCAATGCGTTGAGGGCGACGGTGAGGTCAAGCTGCTCGCCGGCCGAGCCGGTCACCGCGATCGTGCCTCCCGAAGCGCCGATTGTCAGCTTCTGCAGGCTGACCTTGCCGTTCTCGATGGTGATCGCCGCCGATGCAGACAGCTTCACCGGAATCTTTCGCGGTGCGGCATTGAAGGATGCGAGATTGACGATCGTCCTGCCGTTCGCCGTCTCGATAGCGGCACGCAGGTTGAGCGGTGCTCCATCGTATCGGCCGTCCAGCGTCACGTCGGTTTTCCCGGCCTGCTGGGTGAAGTCGAGCTTCAGGCCGCCGACGCGGTTTTGCCCCTGCGCGAATGTTTCGACGGAGAGATTGCCCTTGATCGCCAGTGCCTTGAGGTCGGCGATGGTGATATCGGCGACCGGTTTGGTGATGACGAGATCACCGCGCTTGATCCCCGAGCCGCTGGCCTTCAGCGCGATCGAGGTCTTGCCGCCGCCGCTGTTGATCGATGCCGATCCGGCAATGTCGCCCGACGCCTTTTCGCCCGCCATGGCGGCCAGCAGGCCGACATCGGGGAATGTGAAATCGATCGTGCCCTGCGGCAGGAAATCGGTGGTGAACTGGATTTTGCCGTTCAGCCGGTTATCGCCGACCTGGACTTGAAGAACCGGAACGCTGGTGCGGCCTTCATCCGAGACAAGGTCTGCATTGACGTTGATGGCCTGGCCGCCTAGCGCGCCGGTGGCCTTGATTTTCGCCTGCGGGTTTTTCGGATTGGCGGTTGCGTCGGCTGAAAGCTGCAGGTCGCTCAGCGTGCGGCCGGCCAGCGTTGCGCCACTGGAGGTGACTTCCGCCTTGATGCCGAGATTGTCGAGCGGGCCGGTGGCATCGACCTTGAAGTCGGCGATGCCGCTTGCATCCGCCAGCACCTTGCCGAGATCGGGCAGCGTGCCGGTGACGGCAGCTGTCAGGGCTCCATCCTTGAGGCCGACGGAGCCAGCCGCCTGGATCGTTCCGGAGCTGACGGCCAGCCGGGTGACATCCACTGCGCCCTCGGCACCGGTGGTCACCATGCCCGAGAGCGTGACCGGCGTGTCGAACTTCGGCGCAAGCGATGCCGGTAGCGCAGCCGGAAGGAGGGAGAGGTTGAACCCGGCATTCAGGGCCTTTGCGGCAATATCGAACGAGCCGTCAACTGTGCCGCCGAGATTGCTGCTGTCGATGGTGGCGGGATCGAAGCCGATCCGTTGCGGCGACACGTCCAGAACAGTCTCGACCTTCAATGGTCCCTTGACCAGCCTGTCGAGGTCGGCGCTTGTCAGTTGAGTGTTGCCGGTCTCGATGCTGGTTTTGATCAGGCCGGTCTGGGCTGACAGGTTGAAGGCGTCGCTATGAGCTGTCAGTTTGATCGCCTCGATGCGGCCTTGCGGCAAGGCCAGCTGACCGGCGCTTGCCCGGACGTCGAGGACGGCGGATTGCATATCGCCGGTGACCGATACTGTGCCCGCATCGAGCACGACATGGGCCTCGCCATTTTCGAGCGGCAGGCGTGCATCGATGCCGGCAAGCACAGCAGTTATATCCAGCTTTTCGCCGGCGCTGCCGCTGAGCGTCACCGTGCCGCCGGATGCCGCAATGGCCAAGTCCCGCAGCGTAACAGCGCCGTTCTCGATCGTAATCGCCGTCGGGGCTGCGAGCTGCAGCGGCATTTTCTTTGGAGCGGCGGCGAAGGACTGGAGATTGATCGTTGTCTTGCCGCCTGCGCTCTGCAGGTCTCCACGCGCTGTCAGCGGCGCAGCGTCATAGGTGCCATCAAGGTCGAAGTTCGTTTTCGGGCCCTGTTGTTCGAAGCCAAGCTTGAGGCCGGCAAGGCGGTTGTCGCCTTGGCTGACCTCTTCCACGGTCACCGCGCCCTTGATCGCCAGGGCCTTCAGATCGGCAATGGTGATGTCGGCGGCGGGCTTGCTGATCACCAGATCGCCGCGCGTAATGCCTGATCCATTGGCCTTGACGGCGACCGAGGTGACGCCGTTTTCAGACTTGATGCTGGCCGTACCGGCGAGATCGCCGGATACGGTTTGTCCGGCCATGGCGGCAAGCAGGCCGAGATCGGGGAAGTTAAAGGCAAGCGAGCCGTTCGGCTGAAAATCCTGCGTCAGATCCAGGCCGCCCTTCAGCGTGTTCTGCCCGATCGTCGCTTCGATCGAGGGAAGGCTGGTGGTGCCCTTGGCGGAAGCGATTTCGGCCTTGGCATTGATCGTCTGTCCGTCCAGCGAACCTGTGGCGGTGACTGTCGCATTGGGGCCGTTCTGGCCGATGGTCGCATCGGCGTCGACGGCGAGATCGTTGAGGGTGCGTCCGGCAAGTGTTGCGCCGTTCGCGGTTACTTCTGCCTTGATGGCCAAAGCGTCGAGCGGGCCGCTGAAGTCCGCCTTGAAATTGGCGGCTCCCTTGGCGTCTGCGAGGAATTTACCGATTTCGGAAACGGTGCCGCTGATCGCCGCCGTCAGGTTTCCTGTTTCCAGCGCCGCCGATCCGGCGACCTCGATCGTTCCGGACTTGAGGGCCAGATCATTGACGGTGAGGCTGCCGTTCGCGCCGGTGCCGAGATTGCCGGTGATGGCGATGGTCGTGTCGAATTTTTCAGCCAGCGCCGGGGGCAGAACGGCAGGTAGCGCGAAGAGCTTGAAACCGGTGGCGAGCGTATTTTCAGCAATCGTGTAGGAGCCGGTCAGGGTGCCGCCGATGCTGGCGCTTTCCAGCGTCAGCGGATCGTAGGAGATCGTTTCGGGGGTCATCGACAGAGTGCCGTCGATCTTTACGGGGCCTTTGATCAGGCGATCGATATCGGCGCTGACGAAGCGGGTCGCACCGGCCTCGATCATGGTTTTCAGCGGACCGGTCTTTGTCGACAGGTTGAAGCCGTCGCTATAGGCATGCAACTTGATCGCCTCGATCTCGCCCTGCGGCAACGTCGCCTTGCCGATATCGGCGCCGATGTCGAGCACGGCCGTCTGAGCGTCGCCGATCAAGGAGATGCTGGCATTGTTGATCGAAAGCTGAGCTTCGCCCTTTGCCAGCGGCAGGCGGAAATCGATCGGACCATTCGTGCCGGTAAGGCTCGCCTGCAGGTCGTTTTGAACCGCCGTGCTGTAGGTCCCGGAGGCGGCGAAGGTCAATGCGCCGGTCGAGAAATTGCCCCTCTGGATGCGCATCGTTGTGCCATCGAGCGCCGCGGACAGATCGATGTCGGTGGTGCCTTCGAAAAGCGGCCTGAAAGCAGCTGGCAGGAGATTGCTGAAGGTTCCGCCCCCCTTGAGCGACAGGGTGCGGAACCCATCAGGAGCAAGTGTATGCTCGCCGTCGACTTTCAGCACCTCATTGCCATCCAGCGCTGCGGTTGCCGTACCGGTCCATTTTGTGAGCGGACCGTCGCCGGTCACGGAAACGCTAACCGCCGGTTCGCCCGGCAGGCGCATGGCCTTGGCAAGCAGTCCGCCCTTCGGCTCGTTGATCGTGGCTTCCAGCTTCAGTTCGTTGCCGGCCGGGTTGAAGACGATGTCGGCGATCGCCTTGGCGTCCGGCCGGTCGCGCTGGGCGACGGCAAGTGCCGCTGCAATGCTGGCATTGGTGGCGTTCACCTTGCCCTTTGCGCTGAGGAACTGGTCGACGCCGGCGATTTCCTTGCCGATGACGATTTCCTTGAGATCGAAGGCATCGATCTTGACGTCCAGCGGCAGGGCAAATGTCTCGCGGACCTCGCGGGTTTCCTGCGAGGGGATCGGCAGCCGTTCGAGGCGCACGGATCCGGCAGACAGTTTTGCTGCATCGAAGCGTTTGGAAAACAGCGCGGTTGGCGACCAGTCGATCGCCACTTCGCGGATTTCCGCATAGACGCCCTTGCTGTCGAACAGCGTCACGGTCGAAGCTGTGAAATCTCCGGTCAGAAGCGCGCTCGGATCGTTGATGCGGACGATCTGGTCCGGCGTCGAGGCATATTTCTCGATGATCATGGCAACAAACCGGGCGCCGGGTGTGGTGAAGCCTGCGAAAAGCACCAGAAGCACAAGGGCGATCAGGGCAAAGCCGAGGCCGTAAGCCAGCCAACGCGAAGCGATTTTCAGAAAACGGAGCAAACGATTCATGGTTCATCCATAGCGCAAGTCGCGTTGCGGTGAAATTGCTTCTCACTCCAGCGCCGCGCGTCATTTATGACGCGCAAAGGGCCCTGTAGCACTTTAGATTTGCCGCATAATTTTTCCTTAAGTCGGTTCTGACTTCAGGAATTATGCAGTGAAACCGGCTTTTTGCGTCCGGGTTCAGGCCGCGGTGATTGCCTTGAGCAATCAGAAGGACTGGCCGATCCCGGCATAGATGCCGTATTTGGTGCCGCCCGGATAGGCGTTCAGCGGCACGGCGACGTCCAGCCGGATCGGCCCGAACGGTGTGTTGTAGCGCAGCCCGATGCCGGCTCCGGCGCGGATATCGGAAAAATCCGGGGTAGACTTTGCCGATACCGTTCCAGCATCGATGAAGGGAACGATGCCGATCTTGTCGGTAATGCCGATGCGGGCTTCCACCGTGGCGTTGACATAGGAACGGCCACCGAGGATTTCGTTGTCGCCGTTGCGGGGGCTGATCTCCTGATAGGAATAGCCACGCACGGTGCCGCCGCCGCCCAGGTAGAAACGCCGGTTGGCGGGAATAGAGGCAAGGCCCTCGCCACCGGCAATCACGCCGGCGCCGAGTCTTCCGGCCAGAACGAAGCGGTTTTCTTCTCCGAACCCGGCATAGGCTGCGGCCGACCCCTCAAACGAGCTGAAGAAGCTCTGGCCGTTGATCTCGTAGCTTGGCTTGGCGTTGATCGACGCGCGATAGCCTGATGCGGGATTGAGCTTGTTGTCGCGGGTGTCCCGGACGTATTCGATCGGGATCGACGCCGTCAGATATTCGTTCTTTCCGAAGGCATCCTCGACATCGGCCCAGGCGAGCTCGCCACCGGCAGAAACCGTGTCGGTGTCGGACAGTTCGAACGTGGCGCCCGCCGCGGCCGTGAAGATCGTCGCCTTGTAGGCGTCGGGATCGAGCAACTGCGCCTTCAGGCTGGCATTGAAGGTCGAGGCAGGCCCGAAGGCGCCGGGCTTGGCAAACAGCAGGCCGGCCGAATAGTCGAGATCGCCGACATCGGTGGTTTCGCCGATACGGCTGACGGAGCCCTCGAGACGTAGGGATTCTGCCCGGCCGAACAGGTTGCGGTGGCCCCAGTAGCCCTGGAGACCGAACCCGTCGGTCGTGGAATATTGCGCGCCTGCGCCGAAATAGCGCTGCTTGCCTTCGGAAACCTCGATGGTCATCGGGATGGTACCATCCGGTGCCAGCTCATTGGCTTGCTTGATGGTGATGCTGGAAAACACGCCCAGCAGCCGCAGCCGTTCGGACGCCTTGCGCAAGGCTTCCGGAGAATAGGGCTTGCCGCCGTTCAGGCGGGAGTAATCGGCAACGAAGGTTGGATCGACGGTCTTGGTGCCGCTGACGGTGACGGCGCCCACCGGTGCGACGGGGCCGCCTTCCGCTGCGATCGTCACGTCGACGGTATTCGTTGCGTGATCTGCGACCACACTGCGTTCAGTCAGTTTGGCAAGCGGCCGGCCTTCTTCCTTGAGATCCTCCACGACCTTTTCGCCGGCCTTGATGATCAGGGTCGAATCCGCCCGTGCGCCGGGCTTCAGATACTCGTCCGGCCGGCGCCCGATGGCGTCGCCCTTGAGGACAATGTCGCCCAGGGTGAACACCGGGTTGGGGGTCACAGTAATTTCAACGGGGACCGGGGCACCGTCCGGAAAGACCGGATCGGGCGGCAGCGTGTCGATGTCCTGCCCATTCACCTTAACGGCCACGGTGCCACCGTAGCGGGCCTGCTCGTAGAGAGCGGCCAGCAGACGGTCGCGGTCGTCGCGGGCCTTGATGGCGAGGCCGAGATCGCCGGAAACCGGCTTGTCCTTGTCCTGAAACAGCCGGGAGCTGTTTTCCAGCGCTTCCTTCAGGTCGGCGTCGCCGGAGGATTCATTCAGTGTCAGGCTGAAATTGACAGGATCGACGACGTCGGTGGGTTCTTCTTCCTTTTCGAAAAACCGCATGCCGAAGATCTTGAAGGCATAGGCGTCGCTGACCGACAGGGGGCCGCAGGCAGCCAGAGCCGCGACTGCAAAAGCAGCGCCAACCTTCCGATACGCAACACTCATAGTCGGCAAACGCATAATTTCCGCATTCCGCTGTTCAGGCCACTCCGAACACCTGCCTGCCATCACGGCAGTGGCACAATCGCATGACAAGGTTTGCCGTTTGTTAATGATGACCCTACACAGCATTGGCCGGGTGATGAAGACTTTTGGCCCACTTTTTGTGGAGAAACCCTTACCGGTGTGACCTGAGGGAAACAAAAAACCCCGGATTTCTCCGGGGCTGAGAGTGGAAAAGCGGCATGTTGCGCCACTTTTCGCGGTGTGCCGCTGCAATCAGCGCGGGCAATCGTCGATGTAGCGGCGGCCGTAGCGATCGCGGTAGTAGCACTGGCCGGGCTGTTCGGTTACGTGCCCGATGACAGCACCCGAAACGCCACCGATCGCAGCACCCACGGCGGCGCCGCGAACGTCGCCGGTGATTGCTCCGCCGATGATGGCGCCGGAAACCGCCCCGATACCGGCACCCTTTTCAGTCTGCGTGCAGCTCGCGACGGATAGAGCGAGCAGGACAAGCACGATGGCCTTCTTCATTTATTTCTCCAAATCTGGACGCGAGAACCAAGTTCTCGGCCGCCCGTTTCTCCCCAGGGATGGAAGATGGACGGTAAGGTCCCCCTCCGGTTGAACTTGCACCTTCGAAAGATAAATGCCTGTCTGTGAAAGTCTACAGATATCCTGCAAAATCCCCTCGGCGCAAGAAATGCTATTCAACCTGAACGGAAGCTGAAGGCTGTTCCTTGCGTGACAGGTTTTTGGGGATGTCCTGTTCGCCAGATTTTTTCCGCGGGATTGAAAGTAGCGGTTGCGGCAATCCGAAAAAAGACAAATGATACGAATGCCGTAACGCTTTGAGGAGAAAGCCTGCGGTCCAGGCATGAAGAGTTGACGCGGTTCTGTCGCGGGAACGAGTTTATCTGCCCGACAGCCGCTCGTGTTGGCAAGACCAACCTCGGAGGAGCGAGATGGCAAAAGTGAAAATGACGGTCAACGGCCGGCAGGTCGGCAGTGACTGCGAGGACCGCACCCTTCTGGTGCATTTTCTTCGAGAAAATCTGGCCCTGACCGGAACGCATGTCGGCTGCGACACGACGCAATGTGGAGCCTGCGTCGTCCATATGGATGGCCGCTCGGTGAAGAGCTGTACCATCCTGGCGGCCCAGGCCGCGGGCTCGACGATCGTGACGATCGAGGGGCTGGCCCCAAACGGCGAGTTGCATCCCGTCCAGGCGGCCTTCAAGGCCAATCATGGTCTGCAATGCGGCTTCTGTACGCCCGGCATGGTGATGACCGCCGTCGATATGATTCGCCGGCATGGCGCCAAACTGGATGAGGCGACAGTGCGCTCGGAGCTTGACGGCAATATCTGTCGCTGCACCGGCTACCACAATATCGTCAAATCGATCCTTGCTGCCGCTGCCGAAATGGCCGGCGCGCAACAGGCTGCGGAATGAGGCAATAGCCGACAGGCAATAGGCCGTAGCCAGTAGCCAATAGGGATAGAACCTCGAAATTGCCTACTGGCTACTGCCTAAAAGGTGTGATCTCGGGAGGAGATGACGAATGGGTGTTGAAGGCATTGGCGCAAGTGTTGCGCGTAAGGAAGACAAGCGATTTTTGACCGGCAAAGGCCGGTACACCGATGACATGAGCGTTCCGGGCATGAAATATGCGTTTTTCGTGCGCAGCCCGTATGCCCATGCCAGGATCAAGAGCATCGACATGTCGGCCGCCAAGGACATGCCTGGTGTCATCGGTATTCTCGAAGGCAAGCAGCTGCAGGCCGATGCGATCGGCAACATCATCTGCGGCTGGATGATCCATTCCAAGGATGGCTCGCCGATGAAGATGGGCGCCTGGCGGCCCCTGGCGCATGAAACCGTCCGTTATGTCGGCGATGCCGTTGCCATCGTTGTTGCCGATAGTTTGGGCGAGGCGCGGGATGCGGCCGAGGCGGTCGCGGTCGACTACGATGTCCTGCCGGCAGTGACCGAAGCCGTCAAGGCTCTGGAGGCGGGCCAGCCGCAACTGCATCCGGAGGCGCCGAACAATCTGATCTTCGACTGGCAGCTTGGCGATGGCGCCGCAGCCGACACGGCGATTGCCGAAGCTGCGCATGTGACCGAAATCACCCTTCGCAACAATCGCCTCGCACCGAACCCGATGGAGCCGCGCGCAACGCTCGGCATCTACGATTCAGCCGAAGATCACTACACCTGCTACACGACGAGCCAGAATCCGCATGTCGCCCGGCTGGTGATGAGCGCCTTCTACAATGTCGCGCCGGAAAACAAGCTGCGGGTGATCGCGCCGGATGTCGGTGGCGGCTTCGGCTCGAAGATCTATATCTACCCGGAGGAGATCGTCTGCCTGTGGGCGTCGAAGAAGACCGGCGTTCCGGTCAAATGGACATGTGATCGCACCGAAGCGTTTCTCACCGATGCCCATGGCCGCGACCATGTTTCGACGGTGAAAATGGCGTTCGACAAGGACAATCGCATCACCGGGCTGAAGGTCGATACGATCGCCAATCTCGGCGCCTACATGTCGCTGTTCTCGTCGGCCGTGCCGACCTATCTTTATGCCACCCTGCTATCCGGCCAATATGCCATTCCGGCCATCCATGCCAATGTCCGCACGGTCTATACCAACACCGTGCCGGTCGATGCCTATCGCGGCGCCGGACGTCCTGAGGCGACCTATCTGCTCGAGCGGACGATGGAGACCGCGGCGCGGGAACTGGGCGTTTCGCCGGCGGAACTCCGCCGCAAGAACTTCGTGCGGACTTTCCCCTACCAGACGCCGGTGATCATGAATTATGACGCAGGCGACTACGAGGCTTCGCTGGAGGCCGCGATGGCGTCCGCCGACTGGAACGGGTTTGCCGCCCGCAAGGCCGAGGCTGCCCGGCGCGGCAAAAAGCGCGGCATCGGCATGAGCTGTTATATCGAGGCCTGCGGGATCGCGCCGTCGGCGGCGGTCGGTTCGCTTGGTGCGGGCGTCGGCCTGTGGGAATCGGCAGAGGTCCGGGTCAATGCCGTCGGCACGATCGAGGTGATGACCGGATCGCACAGTCACGGCCAGGGGCATGAAACCACTTTTGCCCAGCTGGTCGCCGACCGGTTCGGAATTCCCATCGACAACGTCAACATCGTCCATGGCGATACCGACAAGGTGCAGATGGGCATGGGCACTTACGGCTCGCGTTCCGGCGCCGTCGGCATGTCGGCGGTGGTCAAGGCGCTCGACAAGGTGGAGGCGAAGGCCAAAAAGATCGCCGCCCATCTGATGGAAGCCGACGAAAGCGATATCGTCATCGAGAATGGCGAGTTGAAGGTGGCGGGTACCGACAAGGCGCTGCCCTGGTTCCAGGTTGCGCTCGCCGCCTATACCGCCCACAATCTGCCTGCTGGCATGGAGCCGGGATTGAAGGAAGGCGCGTTCTACGATCCGTCCAACTTCACCTTCCCGGCCGGCTGCTACATCTGCGAGGTCGAAGTCGATCCGGAAACGGGCGTGACCGAAATCATCCAGTTCGTGGCTGCCGATGATTTCGGCAATATCATCAATCCGATGATCGTCGAGGGCCAGGTGCATGGCGGAATCGCGCAAGGGATCGGCCAGGCGTTGCTCGAAAACGTCCTGTACGATCCGCAGAACGGCCAGCTGATCACCGCGAGCTATATGGATTACGCCATGCCGCGCGCCGACGATCTGCCGTCGTTCAAGCTGTCGCACCAGAACACGCCGTGTCCGTCCAATCCGCTGGGGATCAAGGGCTGCGGCGAGGCGGGCGCCATCGGCTCGCCGCCGGCGCTGATGAACGCCATTACCGATGCGATCGGCAACAACAACCTGACAATGCCTGCGACCCCGCAAAAGGTCTGGGCTGCGCTCAACGCCGCCAACTGAGGAGGAAACGATATGTATGCGACCAATTACCATCGCGCATCCTCTGTTCAGGATGCGGTGAAACTGAAGTCGGGCGCGGACGAAGGCAAATACCTGTCCGGCGGCATGACGCTGATAGCAACCATGAAACAGCGGCTGGCAGCGCCGAGCGATCTCGTCGATCTCAGGCATATTCCTGACCTAAAGGGCATTTCCGTCAACGGGAAATCTGTGCGGATCGGCGCTGCAGTGACGCATTTCGACGTTGCTTCTTCCGTGGAGCTGAAGGCCGTCTGTCCGGCGATCTGCGATCTCGCGCACGGGATTGGCGATCCGCATGTGCGCCATATGGGCACGATCGGCGGTTCGGTTGCCAACAACGATCCGGCAGCGGATTATCCGGCAGCCCTTCTGGCGCTCGATGCCGTCGTCGTTACCAATGCCCGCGAGATCAACGCGGCGGACTTCTTTACCGGTCTGTTCGAGACGGCGCTGGAGGAGGGCGAGATGATCGTCGCCGTCACGTTCGATGCGCCGGCAAAAGCTGGATATGCCAAGTTCCGCAATCCGGCATCGCGCTATGCCATAACCGGTGTGTTCGTTGCCCGCCGTGACAATGGCGATGTGCGGGCGGCGGTGACCGGTGCCGGTGCCGGCGGGGTGTTTCGTCATTCCGGTATCGAGGCGGCCCTTGCCGCCAGCTGGTCGCCGGATGCGCTTGCCGGTGTCACGGTCGATCCATCGGACCTGCTGTCGGATATCCATGCCAATGCCGAGTATCGCGCCAATCTGGTGAAAGTCATGGCCAAGCGCGCCGTTGCTGCTGCCTGATGAATTAGGGTGGTTTTCGTTGAAACAGAATATAAGGACGGGGAGGCCCGTCCTTTTCCTTGTGACTTGACTCATTTCGTGCCGGATGGAATGAAATTCGCGACGGATAGTTTGGAACTGTTCAAAATTAAGGGCCTTTTGCCGCACTTGGCCGCGATAACCCTCGTAGAGGTTGACGCCGCCGCGCTTTGGATCGAAAAGACGGCAAGGTTCTGGAGACAATGATGGATTTCGAGAGTTTCTTCAAAGGCGAGCTGGACGGCCTGCATCAGGAAGGCCGCTACCGCGTTTTCGCCGATCTGGAGCGCCAGAGCGGGCAATTCCCCAAGGCGATCCGTTACAATGCGAGCGGCGAAAAGCAGGACGTCACCGTCTGGTGTTCCAACGACTATCTCGGCATGGGCCAGCATCCCAAGGTCACCGAGGCGATGAAACTCGCCATCGACCAGTGTGGCGCGGGTGCCGGGGGCACCCGGAATATCTCCGGTACCAACCATTATCACGTTCTTCTCGAGCGCGAGCTTGCCGATCTGCATGGCAAGGAATCGGCGCTTCTGTTTACCTCCGGCTACGTGTCCAACTGGGCAGCGCTCGGAACGCTCTGTTCGAAGATTCCCGGTGTGATCGTCTTTTCGGATGCCGGGAATCACGCATCGATGATCGAAGGCATCCGCCACTCCAAGTGCGAGCGGGTGATCTTCAAGCATAATTCGGTTGCCGATCTCGAAGCCAAGCTGAAGGCTGCCGACCCGCGTGCGCCAAAAATCATCGCGTTCGAATCGGTCTATTCGATGGATGGCGATATCGCCCCCATCAAGGATATCTGCGATCTCGCCGACACCTATGGCGCGATGACCTATCTCGACGAAGTGCACGCTGTCGGCATGTACGGCGCCCGTGGCGGCGGCATTGCCGAACGCGAAGGCCTGATGCATCGCCTGACGGTGATCGAAGGTACGCTCGGCAAGGCGTTCGGGGTGATGGGCGGCTACATCGCTGCATCCACGGCGCTGTGCGACTTTATCCGTTCGTTCGCGTCCGGCTTCATCTTCACGACGGCGCTGCCCCCGGCGCTTGCTGCCGGTGCTGTTGCCTCGATCCGTCACCTGAAGGAAAGCCAGGTCGAACGCTTTGCCCATCAGGAGCGGGTTCGCCGGCTGCGCAATCTGCTCGACAAGAACGGCATTCCGCATCTCAACAATCCCAGCCATATCGTGCCGGTGATCGTCGGCGACGCTGCGAAGTGCAAGTGGATCTCCGATCTGCTGCTCGACAATTGCGGCGTCTATGTCCAGCCGATCAATTATCCGACGGTGCCGAAGAAGACCGAACGCCTGCGCATCACGCCGACGCCGCTGCATTCGGACGCCGATATCGACCATCTGGTCGGCGCTCTGCACCAGCTCTGGTCGCGCTGCGCGCTGGCAAGGGCCGTGGCCTGATCTTTCGGGATACCTGAAACACGAATGCGGGTCGCCGAGAGGCGGTCCGCATTTTTGATTCCGAGGACTTATGCAGCGGCGGGCTTACGCTCGACGATGGTCTTTGCGATACGCCGGGCTTCGCCGTCCACGGTAAAGACATCGTCCATGCTGGACGCTGCCGGCACTGCGCTCATCGCCTCCATGACGGTCTCGGTGATCTCGGCCATCTGCAGGAAGCCGACGTGCCCGCTGATGAAGGCTTCCAGCGCCACTTCCTTGGCGCCATTCAGCACTGCGCTCTGCATGCCGCCGCGCTCCATCGCCATCCGGGCGAGGCGCAGGGCCGGGAAGCGTTCTTCATCCGGGGCCTCGAAATCGAGCCGTGACAATTTTGCAAAATCCAACCGCTGGACATCGAGTGCCGGCCGCGCCGGATGCGACAAGGCATAACCGATGGCGGTGCGCATGTCCGGGCAGCCGAGCTGCGCCAGCACCGAACCGTCGCTATAGCCGACCATCGAGTGAATGACCGATTGCGGATGGACGATCACCTCGATCTGGTCCGGCCGCATGCTGAAAAGGTGCTTTGCCTCGATCATCTCCAACGCCTTGTTGAACATCGAAGCGCTGTCGATCGAGATCTTCAGGCCCATCGACCAGTTGGGATGGGCGCGGGCCGTCGCTGCGGTGACGTCGCGCATCTCTGTCAGCGTCGACTGACGGAACGGGCCGCCGGATGCGGTCAGGATGATGCGTTCGACGGCATGGCACTGGTTCTCCTCCAGCACCTGATAGATGGCGTTGTGCTCGCTATCGACCGGCAAAAGCTTGCCGCCGCCTGCGTGTACGGCACGCACGAAGAGATCGCCGGCCGAAACCAGGCATTCCTTGTTGGCAAGCGCGATGTCGGCGCCGCGCCTTGCTGCAGCCAGTGTCGGGGCCAATCCGGCCGTGCCGACAATAGCGGCCATCACCCAGCCGGCGTCGCGTTGTGCGGCCTCGATCAGGCCGTTGCGGCCAGCCGCAACTTCGATGCCGGTTCCGGCAAGAGCCGCCTTGAGGTTTTCGTACTCGCCTTCATCGGCAGTGACGGCAAGTTCGGCGCCCGTTGCTTTTGCCTGTTCGGCAAGCAGCGCTATGTTGCCGTTGCCGGTCAGGGCGGCGATGTCGAAGGCATCGCGTCCGCCGAGCTGGCGGATGACGTCGAGCGTGTTGGTGCCGATCGAGCCCGTCGAGCCCAGAATGGTCAAGCGGCGTTTTTCAGGTGCGCCGGAAGTCATGGCCAAGTCCCGTTGTTTTTGTTCTTTCATGTTAGGCTCTACAGCTGAAAGCGGATGTCAACAAGGGTAGCTTCGCTCCGGGTGGTGGCGATAGGGTCGCAGGTGCTGCGAATCACGGGCCGCAGCTGGCGGGGCCGAACCTGCCGTTTGCCGGAAAGGATGTTCCTCATGCTGAAGCTTGCGCTGTTTCTTTCCTGTTCCTGCGTGCTGATCGATGCCGCATCGGTCTCCACCGTTGCTGCCGAATCGGTGCCGATTGAGCTGGTGGGAACATGGCTGGCAGAGGATATCGGCGGCGGCGGCGTCATTGATTACCTGCAGACGACGCTGGAAATCAACGACGACGGCACCTATTCCGGCTTTGCCGGCTGCAACAATTACACCGGAACCTTCGACCTGAAGGGCGGGGAGATCGTGTTCGGCCCAGCCGGCTCGACGCGCAAGCTGTGCGTGCCAGCCGTGATGGATCAGGAGACGAAATTCTTCGAGGCCCTGAAGGCCGGGCTGTCCTGGAAAATCGAAGAGACGAAGCTGGTTCTTACGAAAGCCGATACGAAGATTGCCCTGAGGCTCGCTCCACATACGGTGTCGTCAGATGTGCTGATCAATATTCCCGGCGCCCGGACGGTCGACAGGCAGATGGTGCGTTACGACTGCGCCGGACAATCCGTGGCTGCCGAATACATCAATGCCGGTCCGGTCTCGCTGGTCACGCTGACCATCGGCGGCGAGTTCGTGATCGCCTCCAACGTGCTTTCGGCATCGGGCGCCAAATATGCGGGCGGGCAGTATGTGTGGTGGACGAAGGGCGATGAGGCAACGCTGATCGACACAATGAAGGGCGAGGACGTCGCGGGCATCACCTGCTCGAAAGTGGAATGAGCCAGACGCACCGGCGATTGGCGCGCCGGTGGGGTCCCTTTGTGGCTCCAATCCGTTAGCCGCGCGCCGCCAGTCTTGCCCATTCCTGCGCCTGGTGGCGATAGGCTGCGCCGGGATGGGGTGCTGCAAGGCGCGGTCCGTCGCCGAAGAGTTTTTCTCGCAGGGTGCCCTTCGCGTAGTCCTTCTTGTAGACGCCCCGTTTCTGCAGTTCCGGTACCAAAAGATCGACGGCATCCTCGAAACTTTCCGGCGTCACCGCATAGGCAAGATTGAAGCCATCGACATCGGTATCCTCGACCCATTCCTCAAGGAGGTCGGCGACTGTCGAGGGCGAGCCGACGAAAACCGGGCCAAAACCGCCGATGCCGACCCAATCGGCCATTTCCCGCACCGTCCAGACCTTGTCAGGGTCGATGGTGGTAAAGGTCTCGACGGCTGACTGTACGGCATTGGTATAGCGATGGCGCAACGGTTCGTCGGGTGCGAACTGGCTGAAGTCGATGCCGGTCCAGCCGGAGATCAGGGCCTGTGCGCCTTCGTAGGAGACATATTTGCGGTAGTCGTCGAGTTTCTTTTTCGCCTCGGCATCGGTCTCGCCGAGGATCACAGTCTGCAGGTTGAAGGCGAGGATCTTGCGGGGATCGCGGCCGGCCTTTTCGGCGGCCTCGCGGACATTGGCGACGTAGCGCTTCAGCACCGGCTTGGAGGGAGCGGCGACGAAGATGCATTCGGCATGGGCACCGGCGAAATCCTTGCCGCGGCTTGAAGCGCCGGCCTGGTAGAGCACCGGCGTTCGCTGCGGCGAGGGCTCGCTCAAGTGAATGCCGGGCACGGTGAAATGCTTGCCCGCGTGATGGATCGGATGGACTTTCTCCGGATGGGTGAAGATGCCGCTTTCGCGGTCACGCACCACGGCGTCCTCTTCCCAGCTGCCCTCCCAGAGCTTGTAGCAGACGTCGAGATATTCCTCCGCCAGATCGTAGCGGTCGTCATGTTTTGTCTGGCTTGCCTGTCCGATATTCTGGGCGCCGCTGTTCAGGTAGGATGTAACGATGTTCCAGCCGACGCGTCCCTTCGTCAGGTGATCGAGCGTCGAGATGCGCCGGGCGAATGTGTAGGGGTGCTCGAAGGAGAGCGAGGCCGTCAGGCCAAAGCCGAGATGTTCGGTGACGTAGGCCATGGTGGGCACCAGCTGCAGCGGATCGTTGACCGGCACCTGCGTGGAATGGCGCAGCGCTGCATCGACATTGCCGTTCAGCACGTCATAAACCCCGAGGACATCGGCGATGAACAGGCCGTCGAACTTGCCGCGCTCCAGCGTCTTTGCCAGATGCACCCAGTAGTCGAGATCCTTGTATTTCCACGACTGGTCGCGCGGATGCCGCCAGAGACCTGGCGACTGGTGTCCGACGCAGTTCATGTCGAAGGCGTTCAACCGGATTTCGCGGCTCATATCTGTCGTCCTTGTCTTGGGGCCTTGCTTGTCTTGAGGCGTTGTGTCTGTCGATGAAGTTCAGCCATCAGCTATTGCCGCGTCCAGGCCCGTAGGTCAGCGCCAAGGCTCCGACGAGGACGGCGCCCTTGACGAAATCCTGCGTGTAATAGGGTGCGTTCAGCATGGTGAGGCCGTTGAGCAGCACGCCGACGAAGACGGCGCCGACGATGGTGCCGAGAACATTCGGCCGCCGTTTTCCAAGTACCGCGAAACCGATCAGCGCGGCTGCGACCGCATCCATCAGCAGCGAGCCGCCGGAGGAGACGTCGCCGCGGCCGACACGGGCGGCGATGACGATGCCGCCGAGCGAGGCGAGCGTGCCGGAGATCACATAAGCAAGCGTCTTCAGCCGTGCCGTCGATGCACCAGCCAGCCGCGTGGCCACCTCATTGCCGCCGGTGGCAAACAAAAGGCGTCCGACACGGGTCCTCTCCGTCAGCACGAACAGGGCGATAGCAACAAGCGTCATCAGCACGACGGAAACCGGGACGACGCCGAACAGGCTGGAGCGGCCGATCAGCAGAAAAGCCGGATCGTAGGCGCCCGTGGCAGTCGTTCCATCCGGCAAGATCAATCCTGCGGAAATCGAGCGGCCGGCGGTCGGGATCAGCTGCAGGCCGGAGAGCAGGAACATCATCGATAGTGTGGCCAGGAGATCGGGAACCTTCAGCCGGACGATGAGGAATGCGTTGACGAGGCCGATGAATGCCCCGAAGGCGAGGACCAGCGGTACCGTGGCAATGGCCTCAAGCCCCCAGACGATCATCGCATAGCTGGCGGCCATGACGCTCGATGCGGCAATGGCGCCGATCGAGAGATCGAAACCGCCGACGGCGAGGGTGACGGTGACGCCCGCACCCAGGATGGCAACGACGGCCACGGCCTGCAGGATGCTCATCAGGTTACCGAGATTGGCGAAAGCGGGCTCGGCAGCGGAGAAGCCGAAAAGCAGCGCGGCAAGCAGAATGAAGACGGCGCCGGATCTGAGTGTCGCGCCGAGGTCTGCAAGCCAGCGTGATGTCGCGGCGTCTGGGCTTGCGTCGCGGGGTAGTGCTGGAGCGGTTTCGTCAATGATGGAGGTCATGCATGGGTCTCCTCAGGGAGGCGGGATGGCGCGCCATGGGATACGGCGGCAAGGCTGTGATGGTCGATGACGAGAATGCGGTCGGCGACCTCATGGGCCTCTTCTGGGTCGGAGGTAGCGATCAGGGTGGCGCGGTCACTGCGGCTGCGGATGGCCTTGATGATGTCGTAGCGGGCGCCGACGTCGACACCTTGAAAGGGTTCGTCGAGCAGCAGAAGCCGGCTCGGTTCGGCTTCCCAGCGGGCGAGAACGACCTTCTGCTGATTGCCGCCGGAGAGCGAGCCGATCGGCGCCTGCGGTCCGGATGCCTTGATGCGCAGGCGGGAGATTGCCTTTTCCGCCTCGCGCTGCTCGCGGCCGCCAAACAGCAGGCCGTGGGGATACCATTTGGAAAGATGCGGCAGGCTGATGGTGGCAGCCAGCGAACTTCCCGGCCAGTTGGCGGGCATCAGGGAAGACCGATGCCGGTCTTCTGCTGCMATGGCGACACCGGCGGCAATCGCTTCTGCCGGTGTTTTCGGCCGATGCAGGCGGCCATCCAGATACATGTCTCCCGCAGCAAGGCGGCCGGCGCCGAAGATCGCCGAGAGCAGGCGGCTCTTGCCTGCGCCAAGCACACCGGTGATTGCCACCACCTCGCCGGTGTGGACAGCAAGGTCGAAGGGTGCGGAATCGGACCTCAGCCGCGCATCGCGCATTTCAAAGACCGGCGGTCCGTCGGTATTGCGGATGGCGGGCCGCCCCGATTGCAGCTTGCGGCCGATCATCGTTTCGATCGCTGCGGGAAAATCGATGGGGCGCTCGAAGGCACCGGCAACCGCGCCGCCGCGCATGACAAGCACCCTGTCGGCAATCGCTTCCAGATCGGCGGTCCGGTGGGAGATATACAGAATGGCAAGGCCGCCGTCGCGCAGGCGCTTGAGAACGGAAAACAGGCGCTGGCTTTCGGCAATGGAGAGGCTTGCAGTCGGCTCGTCGAGGATCAGCAGGTCCGCCCGGTTGGCAAGCGCACGGGCAATGGCCACCAGCTGCCGGTCTGCGGCGGCCAGGTCGGCGAAGTCGCGGTCAAGCGGCAGATCGAACCCGGCGGCATCGAGGATCGCTTGCGCTTGCCGCCTTATGTTGGAGCGGGAGACAAAAAAGGGCTGGCCGCGCAGGCTGAAGCTAGTCAGCAGCAAAGTGTCCGCAACGGTGAGACCGGCAGCGCCGACCAGGTCGGTCGATTGATGAACGGTGACGACGCCGGCAGCGGCGGCCTCGGCCGGGGTGCGTGGCGCGTAAGTCTGCCCGCTCAGCATGATCGTGCCGGTATCGGCGGGTAAGACACCGGAGAGGATTTTCACCAGTGTCGACTTGCCCGCGCCGTTTGCTCCCATCAGCGCGACGATCTCGCCGGCATCAATCGTCAGCGTCGCGCCGGCGAGGGCGCGGGTGGACTGAAAGCTGCGGCTGAGCGCATCGACGTGAAGCAGCGGCATGGATGGGAATCCTAATGTCTCTAAAGTCTATATAATTTGTCATATAATTTCCGCTGATGACAGCCGAACTGGGGGAACAGCTTTGCGAAGTACCGGCTGCCCCGGTAATTTCTTTGCGGATGGTTGGGCTGCGGCAGAAAGTTCGCGCCGAACGTCTATCCGTTCATGGGGGTTTTCTTCGGTAGGACTTTGCCGCGCAGCCCGGTTCCCGGGAAACAGGTTTCTCTTCAACCCGGAAAAATGGCACTAATTAGTCTATTAAATTTATGGATTGCATATCTAATAAGTGCTGCGTCCCGAGAAGGGCTGGCTGCTTGCCGGTGACGCGTTTCGATTGTCCTCAGAAGGAACGCTTTCCATGAAAACCATTCTCCGTCTGGCGGCAACCGCCGCTCTCATTCCCTTTCTGTTTGTCCCGGCGGCCAAGGCCGGCGGCGTTGCCGGTGCGCCGGCGCCGTTCGACAAGGGCGGCGTCAAGCTGGCGCTGATCAGCTATATTTCCGCCGGCGATTTCTTCCAGGCCTATCAGGCAGGAGCCGAGGCGCAGGCGAAGGCGCTTGGTATCGATCTGCGGATATTCCCCGGCCGCCAGAACGCTGCCGAACAGCGCGAGCAGATCCTGCAGGCGATCAATCTCGGCGTCGAGGGCATCGTCGTCGATCACGGCGTTCCCGAATCTCTCGGCGATGTCGTGCAGCAGGCACTCGACAAGGGCATCAAGGTCGTCGCTTTCGATGTCAATCTCAACAATTCGAAGGTGCCGCAGGTCGAGCAGAGCGACCATGCGCTGGCAAAACAGGCGCTCGAGCAGGCCGTCAAGGACAATGGCACCAGTTTCAAAGCCGGTTATGTCTATGTTGCCGGCTTTGCGCCACTCGATCGCCGCAACGAGGTCTGGGATACGTTCAAGGCTCAGAACAAGGGTGTCGTCGAGAAGGCGCGCTTCGGCAATGTCAGCGATACGACGGCGACCAGCACGGCCGATCAGGCGAAAGCCGCACTGCGGGCCAATCCCGATATTTCCGTGGTTTTTGCGCCCTATGACGAATTTGCCCGCGGCGTGAAGCTGGCGGCGGCCGATCTCGGCATTTCCGACAAGCTGAAGATCTACTCGGCCGATGTTTCGACTGCCGACATCCAGGAGATCGTCGAGGAGGGCAGCCCCTGGGTCGCAACGGTCGCGACAAATCCAGCTGTGGTCGGCGCGGTCTCGATCCGCGCTGCAGCACTCGAAATTGCCGGAGAAGAGGTTCCCCGCCAGATCACCGTCGAACCGACGCTGCTCACCCAGAAGAGCCTGCGCGAAGCCGGCGTCAAATCGATCGAGGAACTGGCTGCCAAGATCCCGGCCTTCAGCGTCAGCGACGCGGCCACCGCCAGCTGGATCCCGGCCAAACTGTTCTGATCCTTCGCATCGCGACGGCGGAGCCGCCGATGGTTCCGCCGCTCTCCTTTCTTCACCAACGGAGCTTTTCCCATGAGCCAGTCCAATGTCGTCTATGCAGCCGGCCTCGGCGTAACGCGCGACAGCCTGTTTGCCAGTGCCGCCGAAATCTCCCGCGATCTATCGTTGCGCGCAGCGGAGCTCGACAGGGAAGGGCGTCCCCCGATCGGCGAGATCGTCAAGCTGAAGAAGGCCGGCCTGCTCAACGCCCTGCACGCGCGCGATATCGGTGGCGGCGGGCTGGGTTGGGTCGACGGCCTGAAACTCGTTCGCATTCTGGCCCGCGGCGAAAGCTCCATCGGGCAGCTGCTCGGCTACCACTACGTCAACAGCCAGTCGATCTACTGGTCCTTCACTGACCAGGCCCGCGCGCAGGTGCTGGGCGCCGAAACCGTAACGCGGAACCTCTATTGGGGTGCGGCGGTTAATCCGCGCGACCCCGGCCTGATATTGACGCGCCGCGGCACCGGCTATGTGCTGAACGGCCGCAAATCCTTCTCCACCGCCGCCCGGGTGTCTGACTACATCAACGCCAGCGCGGCGCTTTCGGGCAAGATTGCCAATTTCGCCGTTCCGACAGACCGCCCCGGCTATGTTGCCAATGACGATTGGGACAATATCGGCCAGCGGCTGTCCGATTCAGGCAGCGTCGAGTTCCATTATTTTCCGGTCTATGACGAGGATTTCATCGCGCCGCCTGCCGACGAAAGCACCCCGCCGCCGGTTCTGGCGACCTTCAATACGCCGTTGATCCAGCTGGTCTTCGTGAATTTCTACCTGGGGGCGGCCGAAGGCGCGCTGGCTGCCGCCATCGACTATGTCCGAACCACGACCCGTCCATGGGTGACATCAGGCGTGGAGCGCGCGGCCGATGATCCGTATATTCTTGAACGTGTCGGCGAATTCACCGCCGCGCTGAAGGCATCTGCAGCACTTGCGGACAGTGCAGCACTTGCAGTGCAGGCAGCCCTTTCCAAGGGGCGGGATGTAACGGCGCGCGAACGCGGAGAAGCGGCGGCGGAGGCCTATGCAGCCAAGGTTCACGCCACCCACGTGGCGCTCGACATCACCGCCCGCGTCTTCGAGGTGACTGGCGCCCGCTCGACGGCGGAAAAATACCGGTTCGACCGCTTCTGGCGCAACGTGCGCACCCATACGCTGCATGATCCGGTATTCTACAAAGCCAAGGAAGTCGGCGAGTTCGTGCTCAACGACAGGATCCCGGTGGTCAGCTTGTATAGTTGAATGGAGAGCGTTTGAACGAAATCCCATTCGCTGCCGGCGCGATGGGTTAGCGCCTGGCGGCAGAGCCATTTCTATATTTAGCATTGCCTAAATCAACAAAGGGCGCAAAATGCGCTCTGCCGGTGCCTTGGTGAGCGCCGCCTCAAAAGAAGGGGGAGTATCGTGACACTTGCAATCAATGACCTCGCGCCGGATTTCACTGCCGAAACCACCGTAGGCGATATTCGGTTTCATGACTGGCTCGGCGATTCCTGGGCTGTGCTTTTCTCGCATCCAAAGGATTTCACGCCGGTATGCACCACCGAACTGGGATACATGGCCCGGATCAAACCCGAATTTGACAGGCGTGGCGTCAAGATCATCGGCCTTTCCGTCGACCCGCTTGATCGCCATTCCGGCTGGGTAAAGGACATCGAGGAAACGCAAGGGTTCGCACCGAACTTCCCGATGATTGCCGACACTGGCTATACCGTGTCGAAGCTTTACGGCATGCTGCCGGCTGCAGTATCGGGCGACCCGACCCAGCGCACACCGGCCGACAATCAGACCGTGCGCAATGTCTTCGTCATCGGACCGGACAAGAAGATCAAGCTGATCCTGGTCTATCCGATGACCACCGGCCGCAATTTCGACGAGGTGCTGCGGGTGATCGATTCGCTGCAACTGACCGCCAAGCACAAGGTCGCCACCCCGGTAAACTGGAAGCAGGGCGACGACGTGATCATTGCCGGCTCGGTGACGGATGAGGATGCGCGCAAGCAGTACCCGCAAGGCTGGCGCGCGCCTAAACCCTATATCCGGATCGTGCCGCAGCCCCAGGGGTAACGGCCGTGCTTCGGCCCAGCGCAAGCGACACGCAAAGGAGCGGCCGGTGATCTTCCGTCAGCTCTTTGACAGCGTGTCGGGCACCTATACCTACCTCATTGCGAGCCGGCATGGGGGAGAGGCGCTGATCATCGACCCGGTGCTGGAAAAGGTCGATCGCTACCTGCAGCTGGTGCGGGAGCTTGATCTCAAGCTGGTCAAGGCCGTCGATACGCATCTGCACGCCGATCACATCACCGGGCTTGGTGCGCTGCGCGACCAGACGCACTGTATCACGGTGATGGGCGAGCAGACCCTTGCCGATGTCGTCTCGATGCGCGTGGCGGAAGGTGACCGGGTGGCAATCGAGGGCCTGAGCCTCGACGTGCTCTATACGCCCGGTCATACGGATGATTCCTATTCCTTCCTCATGGGCGGCCGGGTGTTCACCGGCGACACACTACTCATACGCGGCACGGGCCGCACCGACTTCCAGAATGGCGACCCGCGCCAGCAGTATGACTCGATCTTCAACAAGCTGCTGAAATTACCGGATGAAACGCTGGTCTTTCCGGCCCATGATTACAAGGGTGACACCGTTTCGACCATCGGTGAGGAGAAACGGTTCAACCCGCGCCTCAGGGTCCGATCGGTCGATGAGTATGTTGATGTGATGAACAATCTGCACCTGCCCAACCCGAAGATGATGGATGTGGCCGTACCCGCCAATATCCATGTCGGCCTTCATCAGGAGGAAATCGCGCGCAAAGGCTGGGCCGTTTCAGCGTCCGAGGCATTGGCGCTCGGCGGCCGCCCCGATATTGCGATCGTCGATCTGCGCGAGAAGGCGGAACGCGAAAAGCACGGCATCATTCCGGGTGCGCTGCACGCACCGTATCTCGACCTGCAGGAAAACATCTCTGCGGGCGGCATGCTGCATGAGCTGGTGGCAGCCACCGGCAAGCGGATCATCTTCTACTGTGCCTTCGGCGAGCGTTCGGCCATGGCCGTCGAGGCTGCACAGGATGCCGGCCTGACGAGCGCCTGCCACATCGAGGGCGGCATTGACGCCTGGAAGAAGGCGAACGGCCCGGTCATTCGATAGGCTTCCCGGCCTCACAGTGCTCCGTTCTTCGGCGGCGCCACGCCGTTCAGGTGATAATTGCCCACGACATGCGCCTTCCAGCGCACCGGGTCGTGCAGCGTGTGGGTGCGGGCGTTGCGCCAGTGGCGGTCGAGGTTGAGGCCGATGCGGGTGGCCGAGGTTCCTGCAAGCTCGAATAACGTTGTGGAGGCTGCGAGCGCCACTTCTGTTGTCAGCACCTTTGCGGCGGCGACCGAGAGGGTGGCATCGATGACATTGGCTTCGGTCGCATCCATCTGGGCGACATCGACCTTGCGGCCGGCCCGCTCGATCAGGGCCGTCGCCGCCTCTATCTTGATGGCGATCTCGCCGACCTTGGCGATGGTCAGCGGGTCGTCTGCGGCGCGTTCGACGCCGGCATCTTTCCACGGGCGGCTTTGGGTGCGCACGAAGCCCAGCGTCTCGGCAAAGGCGGCACGCGCAATGCCGAGATCGACGCCTGCATGGACGATCTGGCCGACCGAACCGATCGTTGTTGGCCGCTCGAAGCCTTTGTGATGGAAGACAATGGCATCGGCATTGACATAGACATTGTTGAAGATGGTCGTGCCGCTGCCGGTGGTACGCTGGCCGAAGCCGTCCCAATCGTCGACGATCTCGATACCCTCTGTGCCCTTGGCGATGAATGACATGGTCAGCCGGTCCTCAGGATCGAGTGCGAACACGGTGATCCAGTCAGCGAAAAGCACCCCGGTCGAATAGAACTTCTGGCCGTTGACTCGGTAGCCCGGCCCGTCCGGCGTGATGCGGGTATTGTAGTCGGCCACGGTTTTGGTGCCGCGTTCGGAAAGCGCATTGCCGAAACGGTCGCCCGACAGTGCACGGCCAAAGAAGTAGCGCTTTTGTTCCTCGCTGCCGTCCACCCGCAGGGCTTCGAGGATGTAGAAATGGTTTTGCGGGATCTGGCCGATCGATGCATCCGCCTCCGACAGAATGGCGGTCACTTCTGCAAGGACCGCATTGGAGACATCAAGCCCGCCATATTCGGCTGGAACGGTGATCGCCAGAAGTCCGGACCTGGCGATCTCGTCGAGTTCGTCATAGGGCAAGATACGACTGGCATCGCGGCCGGATGCGCGGGTGGCGAAATCTGCGGCCAGTGCGCGGGCGGTTTCGATGGCTTCGAAATCGCTGCGGAGGCGATCGGCCGTTTGTTTGACGACTGGCTGATACTGCAAGAGGGTTTCCATCACACGCTCCGTTTTTTGCACGGACCATGGGTGGAAGAAGTCAGGCAGAAAGATAAGATTATAATTTCTATAGATCGAGTAGACTAAGAAAAGTCTTTCCTTAAGACGTGTTTTACGCCGCCTTTGGTGTCTGCGCCAGCAAACAGTCGGCGATCCTTGCGGCTACGAACAGGGCATGATCGGTCACCTGCGGCAGGCCCATCAACTCACCGAACGTGCCGCGCGCCAGCGGACCGGCGATCAGCAACGAAGGTGTCACGCCCGCCACCGGGCCGATGGCTTCCGACTGGCGGGTGCAGGATAGCCCAAGACCGGTCGGATCGAGTTCGAGATAACCGCTGTGTGAGAGCTCGGCGAGGAAGGGCTGGCTGGCAAGAATGCCGCCATGTCCGGGACCGGTGGTGACGACCACGGCGTCGTAGGTTTTCTCGACGGTTCCCGGACACCGCCGCAGGCGCAGCGCGCAGTGAATTGCATCGGTCTCGATACGGCTTGCCGCAATCGACCCGGCCAGGATTTCAAGGCGTCCTTCGGCGATCGCCGCGTCGAGCGCGGTTTCAACCTGCGGCGCGACGCGGAACCGGTGCACATCCCAAAACGGCCGTAAGTGCCGGACAATGCGCTGCCGTTCCACCACGGGCAGCACCTGCCAGAGTGCCTGTCCCTGTGCCCGCACCTGATCGATAACGCTGTGCCAGGTCAGGCCGTCCAGAGCCGCTTGCCGGATGGCACTGCGGATGTTTTTCAGCAGTGCCCGCGCCGTGAAGGCCGGATCGGTGAGGAAGTCACCGACGGGATCCTGTGCCACCGGCGCATGGCCGCGCGAGCGCAGCCCCCGGCGCGAGATCGCGGTGATCGGACCTTTGTGACCCTTGAGGGCGAGCGCGGCGATCACATCGGCCGAGGTCAGGCCATTGCCGACGACAAGCACCCGGTCCGATTGCCGGATACCCGCAAGCGCGCCGGCCTTGGTTGGGTCGGGCACGAAGCGGGGATGGTCCTTCAGCACGGCTTGAAGCTGGCCTGGCGCCACCGGCGGCGGATGGCTGGTGGCAATGACGACGATATCGGCCTCCGTCTGTCCGCCATCGTCGCCGATGACCGACCAGCGCGGGCCTTCGCGCAGCACCTGAACGACAGCGCAGCGGCGATGCAGGACTGCGCCGCTGGCAACAAGTGGCTGCAGCATGGCGTTGACATAGCCGCCGAACACGTTGCGGCGGGGAAAGAGCGCGCCATCGGGCCGCAGAGCATCGTCATCGCCCTCTGTCGCCGAATGCGCCGCGATCCAGCGCAGGAAGTGATCCGGTTCGTCGGCCAGAAGGCTCATCCGCGCTGCCGGCACGTTGATGCGGTGGGCGGGTTCCGCCGTGTCGTAGGCGAGGCCTTTGCCAAGGCTCGCGCGCGGCTCGAATACGATAATTTCCGGAGCCGGGGTTTGGTTCGCCAGCGCAAGATGAAAGGCCGTCGTTGCGCCGGACACGCCACCGCCGATAATGGCGACGACCGGCCTTTGCGGTCCCGCCGGTGCTTCGTCTGATGCAGGTTCAGTGCCGGATAATGCCATCGGGTAGACGATCGACTGGTTCATGACACCCCACCGTCGGGCCGTTTCGATAGTCTACATTTTTTATCAATATCATCCGGCGGTCAAGCCTTTACATGTACACGCAACCCGCCAGGATTTGACCGCCGGTTCAGGACTTCTCGTCCAGGGCCAGAAGAACGCGCGTCAACAGTTCGTCTTCGTCGCGAACACCGTGGCGATACAGCGTTAGTACCAAGGCCGCCACCGGGTCGTTGGCGTCACTGTCGGGGGCGATCTGGCGGGCAGCCCTCGTGCTGTCGAAGACACGCTGGCACAGCGCCACATGGTCAGGGAGCATCGGCTCGTTGCGCCATTTTGTCATGCTTCGTCTCCTGTTTCCGGCTGCCACGACAGCCGCCTTCTCCGGCCGGCAAGGACCTTCGCATTGCCGGAAACCAACAAGGCCCGCGCCGCCGCAACAGTTGCGGCGCGTCCCTGGGCGCTACGAGTGACGATTGATTGTGGCGGTTTTTTATCGATGCGGATCAGACCGGCCCCGCGGCCACGGCCGGGTCGATCATCGGCACGGCGGCGTTCAGATCGTTATTGGCATATTTGATCACAAGAATGCGCAGAATCGACCCGACGATCACGAAGACAACGGCGCGCAGGGTCATTTGCATTCTGTCTTTTCCTGTTTAAGCATCCCTTCGAACGCCTAGGTCGAAAGCTTGTTCCAAAAGCGGCCGCTGCAGCCGTTTCTGATCCAGGCGCGGGCATTCCGTCCGCTACGCAGCATGAAGTCAACAAAGCGCCCTTTTCCGCATATCGGACTTGGTCGAGCTCTTGCTGACAGCATACGATGCAAATAGACCGTATGGGCGGAATGAGAGCAACCGGGGGGAACGCGTGCATCAGGATATGGCTTTGGTGGCAACCGTCGCAATCAGCTTCGTGCTGGCTGCGGGCTTCGGCTATTTCGCGGATCGGCTGCGCCTGCCGCCGCTGGTCGGATATCTGGTTGCCGGCATCGTGATGGGATCTCTCACGCCCGGGTTCACGGCCGATACCGCTCTTGCCGCCCAGCTGGCCGAGATCGGCGTCATTCTTCTGATGTTCGGTGTCGGCCTGCATTTCTCCGCCGCAGATCTCATCGCCGTTCGCGGAGTGGCCATTCCCGGCGCCATCGGCCAGATCATTTTGGCAACACTTTTGGGGATCGGCCTCTGTACGCTCTGGGGGTGGAGCCTCGGCGCCGGGCTGGTCTTCGGGCTGAGCATTTCCGTTGCCAGCACCGTCGTGCTGCTCAAGGCGCTGGAGGAGCGAAATCTGGTCAACTCGCCGAGCGGCCGGGTGGCCATCGGCTGGCTGATCGTCGAGGACCTGGCCATGGTTCTGGCGCTGGTTCTGCTGCCAATCGTCGCTGAGGTCTTAGGCGCCCATGGCGCCGGTGCGCATGAGACGGGCGCCGGCGCAACGCCCGTCGTGCTGACGATCGTGCTGACGCTGGTCAAACTCGGCGCATTTGCCGTCCTCGCCATCGTTTTGGGGCCGCGGATCGTTCCCTGGCTTTTGACGCTGGTTGCCCGCACCGGGTCGCGCGAACTGTTCACGCTCACGGTGCTCGCCATTGCGCTCGGCATTGCCTTCGGTTCGGCGATGCTTTTCGGCGTGTCGTTTGCGCTGGGAGCGTTTTTTGCCGGCGTCGTGATGAGCGAATCGCATCTCAGCCATAGGGCGGCTGCGGATTCGCTGCCGCTGCAGAATGCCTTTTCGGTGTTGTTCTTCGTATCGGTCGGCATGCTGTTCAACCCGACGATTCTGGTCGATCAGCCGCTTGCCGTCCTCGCCATCCTGGCGCTGATCACGCTTGGAAAATCGATGATTGCCGCCGGTTTCGTGCTGATGCTGCGCTATCCCATGTCGATGGCGCTTACGGTGGCGGCCGGTCTCGCCCAGATCGGCGAGTTCTCTTTCATCGTCGCTGGGCTTGGGGTCTCTCTCGGGCTCCTGTCCCAGCAGGGGCACGACCTCATCCTGGCCGGCGCCATCCTGTCGATTACCCTCAACCCGCTGATCTTCGGGGTGGCGGCAAAGCTGAAGGCGGTGCTCAGCGCAGCCGCGCCGAATTACGGTGCGCGGAAATTTGCAGTCCTCAGCCGTGAGCTGGATGTTATCAAGGCGCGGGCCGACGAAAAGGAAAGCCAGCAACAGCTGAAAAAACAGCAGCTGGTCAGCACCTTTCCGCTGTTTTCCGAAGTCAACGAACATGCGCTCGAGGAGCTTCTCCTCTTGTTCAGGCCGGCATCGGCCTCGCCGGGCGACAAGGTGATCCGGGTTGGCGAGCGTGGCGATGCCATGTACTTCATCTCGTCCGGCGCCTGCGAGGTCCGCTTGCCGGGCAACGCCATCCTGCTGGAGGCTGGCGCATTTTTCGGTGAGATGGCACTGCTCAGTGGCGGAC
>NZ_JBFUBH010000017.1:0-86277 GCF_056405855.1 Pararhizobium sp. P1_E7
TTCGGCACTGGCTACTTCTACATCCCGGGCACGGAAACCTGCCTGAAGATCGGCGGCTACGTCCGTTTCCAGACCAACTTCGGTCGTGACGCAGTAAAGGGCGGCGCTTTCGCGGGTAACGGCGGATCCGACTGGGATACATTCACCCGTGGTCAGCTGCAGTTCGACGCCAAGAACGACACTGAACTTGGCACGCTCGAAAGCACGATCGTTCTGCAGACCAACGCTGACGCGGCTGGCAACAGCGACTCGACCTTCCTTGATACGGCTTCGTTCGCGATTGCCGGCTTCAAGTTCGGCTACTACTACAGCTGGTGGGACGACGGCATTGCCGGCGAAACCGACGCACTTGCTACCAACACCCTGTTCAACTCGATCTCGTACACCTACGATGGCGGCGCATTCAAGGCCGGTATCTCGGTTGACGAACTCGAAGGCATCGGCCGCATTCCCGGCACTCCGATGGACCTGCCGAACGACTTCGGTCGTAACGACAACGGCGTTGGCGTTGCTGCTATGATCTCCGGCTCGGTCGGTGGTGTAACCGCTACCCTGCTCGGCGGCTACGACACGGAACGTGAAGATGGCGCCATCCGCGCTATCCTGTCGGCTGAACTCGGTGCCGGCACCTTCGCCCTGGCTGGCGTCTGGGCCTCTGACCCGAACGTATACTACAACGAATCCGAATGGACCGTTGCAGCATCGTACGAATTCAAGGCAACCGACAAGCTGACCATCACCCCGGCTGCTCAGTACTTCGGCGACTACGCATTCATCAACGGTGTTGATGCATGGCGTGTTGGCCTGACGGCTGGCTACCAGATCACGGACGGCCTCAAGGCTCTTGCTACTGTTCAGTATCAGGACGTCGACGACGCCGATCGTTACGACGTCGGTGGCGACGAAACCACTGGTTTCCTCCGCCTGCAGCGCGACTTCTAATCTCTGGCTTCATGTCAGTGATGGAAAGCCCGGTCGAAAGACCGGGCTTTTTGCATTCAGGCCTTCTTCAATGCCTGGCTCTGCGCCAAGCCTTTGATGAATGGACCGTATTTCGCCGAGTAAGCCCGGCTTGTGCGGCGATCGAGCATTGCCTTGGCAGCCGTACGGCGGCGGATGTTATTCCGGAATGCGATTGCTGAATTCCGGGCGGCAGGACGTGGACGATCGCGCAGGTTCTTGCTGCTGTCGTCATCGGTTGGGTGCGATATTGCGATCCGTTAGTTGCAGCCAGGACGATAGAGCCCTTGCGCCACGGGACCGGGATTTTTGTTCGGCCAAAATCAATGCCAGGCGAGCGCGGCGTTGTGCACACGACAACGGTTCACAGTTCGTATGCCACAATCTCCACAGGCTTCCCTCCCGGGAGACACAGCTGCTTCCACGTCGCCCTGAAATAGGCTCACCTGTCATTTTGCCGAGCCCCGCCTTGTTGTTGCCTGCCGGCTGGGCACGGAGATTTTCCAGCCTCTATTTTAAATAAAGCGTTTTCTCGGGTTCCTTCCACAGCCGTCGCCCGCTTTGAGGCGAATTTGTGTCTTTCCGGCAACGTCATATGAGGAATGTCTGTTGCATTGCACAAACTGGCCGGTTTGTCATTTTGCCGAATTTACACTCTCGTAGTTTCCCTCCCGGAAGCTCGGGTCGGCCGGCTTCCCGTGTTGGGGATGGGGGCAAGGAATACCGTCTTCAGTGTAACACGCAGATTTATATGAAACTTTTGACTGGAGATCAGAAATGAACATCAAGAGCCTTCTTCTCGGCTCCGCTGCAGCTCTCGCAGCAGTATCCGGCGCCCAGGCAGCTGACGCAATCGTTGCTGCTGAGCCGGAACCAATGGAATACGTTCGCGTTTGCGACGCYTTCGGCACTGGCTACTTCTACATCCCGGGCACGGAAACCTGCCTGAAGATCGGCGGCTACGTCCGTTTTCAGACCAACTTCGGTCCCGATGAGGACCTTCGTGGTGTCAAGCGCGGTCGTGGTACATCCGACTGGGATGCCGTTACCCGTGGTCAGCTGCAGTTCGACGCCAAGAACGACACTGAACTTGGCACGCTGGAAAGCGTAATCGTTCTGCAGACCAACGCTGACGAGGCTGGCAACAGCGGTTCGACCTTCCTTGATACGGCTTCGTTCAAGATCGCCGGCCTCAAGTTCGGCTACTACTACAGCTGGTGGGACGACGGCATTGCCGGCGAAACCGATGCGCTTGCAACCAAGACCCTGTTCAACTCGGTCTCGTACACCTACGATGGCGGCGCATTCAAGGCCGGTATCTCCGTTGATGAACTCGAAGGCATCGGCCGCGTTCTCGGCACCCCGATGGCCCTGCCGAACAGCTTCGGTCGTAATGACAACGGCGTTGGTGTTGCTGCCATGGTTTCCGGCTCGGTCGGTGGCGTAACAGCTACCCTGCTCGGCGGCTACGACACGGAACGCGAAGATGGCGCCATCCGCGCTATCCTGACGGCTGCAATCGGCTCGGGCACTTTGAACGTTGCAGGTATCTACGCAACGGACCCGAACGTATACTACAACGAATCCGAATGGACCGTTGCAGCATCGTATGAGTTCAAGGCAACCGACAAGCTGACCATCACCCCGGCTGCTCAGTACTTCGGCGACTACGCTTTCATCAACAATGTTGATGCATGGCGCGTTGGCCTGACGGTTGGTTACAAGATCACCGCTGGCCTCAAGGCTCTTGCTACTGTTCAGTACCAGGACGTCGACGACTCCAATCGTTACGACGTCGGTGGCGACGAAACCACTGGTTTCCTCCGCCTGCAGCGCGACTTCTAATCTCTGGCTTCATGTCAGTGATGGAAAGCCCGGTCGAAAGACCGGGCTTTTTCCGTTTTGGAGCTTTTCCCGGTGCCGTCCGGCCGCGCGAAGCGGGTGTCCTCATGACGTCCTGTCGATGAATGCCGTGATTTCAGCGATCAGGTCAGGCCGGTGCAGCAGCGGCGCGTGTCCTTGCCCCGCTGCCGTCACCGATTTCATGCCCGGATGCCGTTGCGCCATTTCAGTAAAAGTCGCCTGTGACAGAATGCTGGAGTTTTCGCCCCGGATGACCATCAATGGCATCGGCTGAAAACCCTGATAGAGCTCCCAGAGATTTGGCACCGGCGTGTTTGCGTCCATGCTTTTCAGAGGCTCGATCAGGGCCGGATCGAAATCGGCGGTGATCATCCCATCCTTTTTCCGGAAGATCGCCTGCGCCATATCGTGCCAGTCTGCGTCATCAAGGGCCGGGAAGGCCTCTCCATGCACCCGTTTCAGGCTGTCGATCGCCTCTTCCCAGGAGTGCAGCGCCTGTTGCGCCTGCAGATATTGCCGGATTTGTAGCAGGCCATTGATTTCGATGACCGGGCCGATGTCGTTGAGCACGACGGCGCCAAGCAGCGCGGGACGCATGGCGGCGAGAACATGCAGGATCAGGCCGCCGCGCGACGTGCCGATGAAGACTGCCCGGGAAATATCCAGGCCAGCACATACGGCAAGCACATCTTCGGCCTCCACGGGTAGTTGATACCGGCTTTTGTCAGTATCCCAGTCCGAAAATCCGCGCCCCCGATAGTCGAGCGCTACGACGCGGCGCGGTTTTACGGGATGGGTGGAGAGCTGCATCGCCAGAAGGTGAAAGTCGCGGCTGTTGCGGCTGAGGCCGGGCAGGCAGACGATCGGAAGCAATGCTGCCGCTCGCGGATCGTCATGGCCATAGTCGCGGGCATAAAGCTGCAATCCGTCGCTGGCTGAAAACCGGCGTTCCTGAAAACTGGTATCGATGGGCTTCGTCACGATGTCTCCCTTCGCTGAATGTTGGAAAAACCATAGCGAATCGTGACTGTCCCGGAAGAGGGGCTACGGACTTTGTGCCGTCTGACAATCCGGTTGCCGTCGGCAGGCTTGCGAAAGGGTTGAAGTCAGCGGCCGACACGCAGATCCTGAACGATATCGGCCGTCTGCCCGAGCCGGGACTTGTAGACCTGATAGTTCTCCATCACCCGCTGCACATAGTTGCGGGTTTCGGCAAAGGGAATGCGCTCGATCCAGTCGACGACGTCGTCGATCGACTTGCCGCGCGGGTCGCCGTAGCGGTTGATCCAGTCCGGCACGCGGCGCGGTCCGGCATTGTAGGCGATGAAGGTGAGGATGTAGGACCCGCCGAAATCATCGATCTGTTCGCCAAGATAATGTGAGCCGAGCGTGGCATTATAGGCGGTGTCCGTCGTCAGCCGCTCCTTAGAATAGGCAAGGCCATGCCGCCCGGCCACGCCTTTCGCCGTACCAGGCAGGATCTGCAACAGTCCGCGCGCATTGGCAGGCGAAATGGCGGCCGGATTGAAGGCGCTTTCCTGCCGGGCGATTGCATAGGCCAGTGCCTTGCCCGCGCCGCTGATATTGGCGCTTGCCGGAATGACACCGATCGGAAAGGCGAGGGCGGCGACATCGATGCCGCGGCCAAAGGCGATCTTGCCGATCTGCAGCGACAGCTGATGTCCCCTGGTTTTTTCGGCTTGCGCGGAAAGCATGGCAAGCTCGCCTGGGCTCGTCAGCGCCTCGGCCAGCGACCGGTACAGGCTGTCGGCGCGCCAGCCATGTCCGGCCTCTTCCAGCCGCGCAATGGCGCGGACCGCCTCGCGGCCTTCAAATCTGGCGCGATCATCGGCGCTCGGCGAGGGGTAGGTGACATTCAGTCCGGTGCGGCCAAGCTTGGCTGCGGCAAGCTGCCCATAGAATGTGCCGGGAAGGGTTGCCGCCTTGGCAAAATATTCGCTGGCCTTTCCAGGAGCGCCAGCCTCAGCGGCGCGGCCCATCCAGTACCAGGCACGCGACACCGAGACCGGTCTGTTGGAGGCCTTCAGAATCCGTTGAAAATGCTGGGCGGCGATCGCCGGCTCGTCAAGCCCGCGCAAGGCATACCAGCCGGCATGGAATTCCGCATCGACGATATCGGCCGGATCGCTGGCAACATGATTGGCCGCGACCGTATAGGCCGCCTTGAACTTGCCCTTGTCCAGCAATCCCCGGCTGATGATCCGCTGCTCGACCCACCATTCCCCGGGGTTGATTAGTGCATCCTTGTCTTTCGGCAGGTTGGTCAGCAGCTTGGCCGCTTCCTCGTATTTCTCCTGCTTGCGCAGATATTCGACGCGGATGAACAGATAGGCCGGCTCCTTCGACCAGGAGGGATCGACAGCGGCAATCAGTGCCGCGGCATTGCCGGCCTTCTTGGCAACAGCGATCCAGGCGCGATAGAGCGACTGCGCCTTGCCGAGATCGCTGAAACGGGCAGCCTGATCGAGGCGGCCGCGATAAAGCAGCATTTCCATTCGCCGCTGGTGGTCGTTTGTGGTCAAAACGCCCGGAAATTCCTCAAGAATCCTGGTTTCTGYCGCCTTGTCGAGCGCGTCCTTCGACCAGAGGCCACGAAGCAGGTTGGCGGCAGCGGCCTTGTCGCCATTGGCCTGATAGGCGCGAGCAAGAATGATGGTGCCATCGGGCGTTTCCGGCCGTGTCGTGCCGAAGGCCGAAAGGATGTCCGCGGTGGCCGGATTCTCGCGATACAGCGCCCGCTCGGAATTGGCACGCAGCGCGTCAAGCCCCGGCCAGCCCTTCAGTTCCTGCTGCGCGGCGGCGATTTCGTAGGATGGTACGGCCTTCTGGCCGGAAACGGCGATGGCCCAGGTGAGAATGTGGCGGTCGAGCGTGTCTTTGGCAAGCGCGTTGCGCGCCAGAATTGCCTTGGCTGCGTCCTTGTTTGACAGCGCATCCAGCCCGGTCTTCAGACCGGAATTGACCGGCACGGCTGCGGTGGCGGAGATGATCGAGCCGGTGACTTCAGGGGAAGGGGTCCGTCCGGTTTTCACCTGTGTCTGCGGCTTCGACCGGGGCAGTGGAACCTGCAGCTCTTGGGCGGAAACGGCCAATGCAGAGAAAAGCATCGCCGATGCGCCCAGCATCGCAATCATGTGGCGAAACATATGCCCCCGCATCCAGAACCCCATGCTTCCCTGCGACAGTCTCTCATTTGGCGATGCAATTGCTAACGAAAGGTTACCCGTTATCATTCAATCCCATAAATTCCGGCGCGTCCATGTCGGCGGCTGGCCGGGCCCTGAAATACGTAAAACCGCCGTTGATACCGGCGCAATAGACGGGAACCGGCGACGAATGGCGCGATAGAGTGCTTGCCGCAGGCACCTCACATGATTATGGTGCGCCAGTTTTCTAACCATGAAATGCGGCTAAAGCGTGGGTTGGTTTCAAGCTCCCGGGCCGTCAGGAGTCGTGCATGTTCAAGGGATCCATTCCCGCACTCGTCACCCCGTTCACTGCTTCCGGAGCAGTGGATACGGATAGTTTTGCCGCGCATGTCGAATGGCAGATCAGCGAAGGCAGTCACGGTCTGGTGCCGGTTGGCACTACCGGTGAATCGCCGACCCTGTCGCATGCCGAGCATAAACGCGTGGTGGAACTGTGCATCGAGACCGCGGCAAAGCGTGTACCGGTGATCGCAGGAGCCGGCTCCAACAACACCACCGAAGCCATTGAACTGGCGCAGCACGCCGAAAAGGCTGGCGCCGATGCCGTTCTGGTCGTCACGCCCTATTACAACAAGCCGACCCAGAAGGGTCTTTTCGCGCACTATGCGGCGATTGCCGAGAGTGTGAAGCTGCCGATCGTTATCTACAATATTCCCGGCCGTTCCGTCGTGGATATGAGCGTCGAAACGATGGCTGCCCTGCACAAGGCCTATCCGTCGATCATCGGCGTCAAGGATGCAACCGGCAAGATCGAACGCGTCTCCGAGCAGCGGATGGCCTGCGGCGCGGGCTTTGTCCAGCTTTCGGGTGAGGATGCGACGGCGCTTGGCTTCAATGCGCATGGTGGCGTTGGCTGCATCTCCGTCACCGCCAACGTTGCGCCGCGCCTCTGTGCCGAGTTCCAGGAAGCAACGCTTGCCGGCGATTACGCCAAGGCGCTCGACTATCAGGACAAGCTGATGCCGCTGCACAAGGCGATCTTTATGGAGCCGGGCCTCTGCGGCGCGAAATATGCGCTCCACCGCCTGCGCCAGATGAACCGCACCGTGCGTTCGCCGCTGTTGTCGACGCTTGAGCCGGCAACCGAGGCTGCCATCGACGCAGCCCTGCGCCATGCGGGGCTGCTGAACTGATGGCACCGAAGGGCAGCCAGCGTGTGGTCAAGAAAATTGTCGCGGAGAACCGGAAGGCCCGCTTCAACTACGAGATCATCGATACCTACGAGGCCGGTCTGGTTCTGACCGGCACCGAGGTCAAGTCGCTGCGCGAAGGCAAGGCCAATATCGCCGAATCCTATGCCACCGACGAGGGTGGCGAGATGTGGCTGATCAATTCGTATCTGCCAGAATATCTGCAGGCCAACCGGTTCAACCACGAGCCGCGCCGCCGCCGCAAGCTCTTGCTGTCAAAACGCGAGGCCCACCGGTTGCAAAGCGCGATCAATCGCGACGGCATGACGCTGATCCCGCTCAAAATCTACTTCAACGATCAGGGCAGGGCCAAGCTCGAGCTGGCGCTGGGCAAGGGCAAGAAGCTTCACGACAAGCGTGAAAGCGAAAAGGAACGCGACTGGAACCGGCAGAAGAGCCGCTTGCTGAAGGACCGATAGTTCGCCTAACGGCGTTCGGATAGAAAAAAGGACCGGCTGCGATCAGCCGGTCCWTTTCATTTCAGTCGTGGAATTCGTCGCTGACCGGCTCGGTCACCCGGACCGGGCGTTCCGAGGGGTCGCGGCCGACTTCGGCTTTCAGGCTGACAAGCTCGATGAAGTGGTCGGCCTGCCGGCGCAGATCGTCGGCGATCATGGGCGGCTGGGTCGACATGGTCGAAACGACCGAGACCTTGCGCCCCTTGCGCTGCAGCGCTTCCACCAGTGTGGTGAAATCGCCGTCGCCGGAGAAGATCACCAGGTGATCCACCGTTTCGGACTGTTCCATCGCATCGATGGCCAGTTCGATGTCCATATTGCCCTTGATCTTCCGGCGCCCGAGGGAATCGGTGAACTCCTTGGCCGGCTTTGTCACAACCTTGTAACCGTTATAGTCTAGCCAATCGATCAGCGGCCGGATCGATGAATATTCCTGGTCCTCGATCAGCGCCGTGTAATAATACGCCCGAAGCAGGTAGCCGCGCTTCTGGAAGGCTTTGAGAAGCTTGCGATAATCAATGTCGAAACCAAGGCTTTTCGACGCGGCGTAGAGATTGGCCCCATCGATGAAGAGCGCGATTTTTTCGCGTGGGTCGAACATCGTAATTCCTTTTTGTTGTCTCAATGTTTTTGATTTTCAACCTAAGCGAGCAGTGATGTCCCCAGCGGCAGAACAATTCGATTACATTAAGATCTCATCATATTCCAGCTTTCTAAGCCAATGTTCGCTTTAGTCTAAGAAAATTCCGCTTGGAATAGCTATTTCTCGCAGTTTTTTGCTAAGAATAAGAAATATCAAGCTTTGTTTAGATTTTTTTTCTGACGAGCGGGGGGAACGCTGTTCGCGCAAATGTCTATTTCCCCATGGTTCATCAGGGTTTAACGATATTCAATCACCATTTTGGCGGATGTCAAAGCCAAACGATCGGAAGTGGTTGCCGGATATCATTTTTGTGTTGAATGCTGCCGCAGCCAAGATTTCCGGATATCTTTTTCCGCAATGCAGGAAAAACTTGAATTTATGTGGTTTTGATTGTATCGGGCAGGTTAATTCCTGAAATCGGAGCCGCGCATACCGTCAAGCCGACGGCTGGACGGGTTCCGGTGTTGTTAATCGGCGCAGCAGCGGGCCGTCGCTCGGCATCCGTGATTTTAGTTGCGCTCTTGAGATCCAAAGGACAGGCAATGGCCCGCGTCACCGTTGAAGATTGCATCGACAAAGTCGATAACCGTTTCGAGCTCGTGCTTCTGGCAAGCCACCGTGCCCGCCTGATCTCGCAGGGCGCTGCGATCACGATCGATCGCGACAACGACAAGAACCCGGTCGTGGCCTTGCGCGAAATCGCCGATGAAACGCTGTCGCCGGGCGACCTCAAGGAAGATCTGATCCACTCGCTGCAGAAGCATGTCGAGGTCGATGAGCCCGAGCCAGATCCGGCTTCGATGATCGGCGGCGATGCTGCTGCGGCCTTCGCTGAAACGGCTGAGGACGACGATCAGCCGGAGCCGATCACCTTCGACCGCATGTCGGAAGAAGAGCTGCTGGCTGGTATCGAAGGCCTGGTTCCGCCGGAAAAAAGCGACGACTATTGAGCGAATGGCGTGCCCGGCCAATGCCGGGTGCGACGCTCTGACGCAATGCCGCATTTCGCTTAGAATTCGCGCAAACCCGGTATTTGCAAAGCAGTGCGCCACTCCTATGATTGGCGCACTTTTTGTTTTCCGGATCCTTCCTGGAGTCCCTAGCGGATGATGCGCCAATACGAGCTCGTTGAGCGCGTTCAAAAATACAAGCCCGATGTAAACGAAGCGCTTCTCAACAAGGCCTATGTTTATGCCATGCAGAAGCATGGCCAGCAGAAGCGGGCAAGCGGCGATCCCTACATCTCCCATCCTCTGGAAGTCGCAGCGATCCTCACCGAGATGCATCTCGACGAATCGACGATCGCGGTCGCCCTTCTGCACGACACGATCGAGGACACGACGGCGACCCGGGCCGAAATCGACGAGCTTTTTGGCGAGGACATCGGCGCGCTGGTCGAAGGGCTGACCAAGATCAAGAAGCTCGATCTGGTCACGAAGAAAGCCAAGCAGGCCGAAAACCTGCGCAAGCTGCTTTTGGCTATTTCCGACGATGTGCGCGTTCTGCTCGTCAAGCTCGCCGATCGGCTGCACAATATGCGCACGCTCGATCACATGTCGGCGGAAAAGCGCGCCCGGATTTCTGAAGAGACGATGGATATCTACGCGCCGCTTGCCGGCCGCATGGGTATGCAGGACATGCGCGAGGAGCTCGAAAATCTCTCGTTCCGCCACATCAACCCGGAAGCCTTCGAGACGGTCACCCGGCGGCTTGAGGAACTTTCGACCCGCAACGAAGGCCTGATCAAGAAGATCGAGGCCGAACTGGACGAACTGCTTCAAGCCAGGGGCCTGACGGGCACGCTGGTCAAGGGGCGGCAGAAGAAGCCTTATTCGGTTTTCAAGAAGATGCAGTCGAAGTCATTGTCCTTCGAGCAGCTCTCCGATGTCTGGGGCTTCCGCATCATCGTCGCCGATATCCCGGACTGCTACCGGGCGCTGGGGATCGTGCACACGCGCTGGCGCGTGGTTCCGGGCCGGTTCAAGGACTATATTTCAACGCCGAAGCAGAACGACTACCAGTCGATCCACACGACCATCGTCGGTCCGTCGCGCCAGCGTATTGAACTGCAGATCCGCACGCGCCTGATGCACGAGATCGCCGAATACGGCATTGCCGCCCACACGCTTTACAAGGATAGCGCCGAGCTGGCTGGTGAGGTCAAGCTGTCGCCGAAGTCGAATGCCTATTCCTGGCTGCGCCGGACGATTGAATCTCTGGCGGAAGGCGACAATCCGGAAGAGTTCCTCGAACATACCAAGCTCGAACTGTTTCAGGACCAGGTTTTCTGTTTCACGCCGAAAGGCCAGCTGATCGCGCTGCCGCGCGGTGCGACGCCGATCGATTTTGCCTATGCCGTTCACACCAATATCGGCGATACCTGCGTCGGCGCCAAGATCAACGGCCGGATCATGCCGCTGGTGACACGGCTCAACAACGGCGACGAGGTCGAGATCGTCCGCTCCGGCATTCAGGTGCCGCCGCCGGCCTGGGAGGAAATCGTCGTCACCGGCAAGGCCCGGGCCGCCATCCGCCGCGCCACCCGCGCAGCCGTCAGGAAGCAATATTCCGGTCTCGGTTACCGTATCCTCGAGCGCACGTTCGAGCGGGCTGGAAAATCCTTCACCCGTGAGGCGATGAAGCCGGTCCTGCACCGGCTCGGCCATAAAGAAATCGAAGACGCGATCGCCGCTGTCGGCCGCGGCGAGCTGTCGTCGCTCGACGTCCTGCGCGCCGTCTATCCCGACCATCAGGACGAGCGCGTCACAGTCAAGCCGAACACCGACGAAGGCTGGTTCAATATGCGCAGCGCCGCCGGCATGGTCTTCAAGCTGCCGGGCCGTCCGAAGGACATGTTCGATGTTCTGGAAGGCGAGGGACCCGAGGCGCTGCCGATCCGCGGCCTGTCCGGCAATGCCGAGGTGCATTTCAGCGCATCCGGCGCCGTGCCGGGCGACCGTATCGTCGGCATCATGGAAAAGGACAAGGGGATCACCATTTATCCGATCCAGTCGCCGAGCCTGCAAAAGTTCGACGAGGAATCCGAGCGTTGGATCGATGTGCGCTGGGATCTGGATGAGGCCAACAATACCCGTTTCATGGCGCGCATCCAGATCAACGCACTCAACGAGCCGGGTACGCTGGCCGAGATCGCCCAGTCGATTGCGACCAGCGATATCAACATCCGCACCCTGTCGATGGGGCAGGTGGCCACCGATTTCAGTGAATTCCAGCTGGATCTGGAGGTCTGGGATCTGCGCCAACTCAACCACCTGATCACCCAGATCCGCGATCTGCCGAGCGTCTCCACGGTGAAGCGCGTGTTCGAGTGACGCCGCGTTTGCGGCATCGCGGCGATTTTCGAATAGGGGCCCGAAATCGGCCGCTCACCTCTCCCGGCCGCAGTTGCGCATAGCACGGCGGCAATTGCACTCTGATTGTGCATTCCTTGGGGTGAAAAAGTGCAGGCCATGCATGTCACGCATGGCTGCCGCCTTTTTGTAGCTCTGGTGACGAAGGGCTGGTTCCACTATCTTCAGCGTCGGGAGGTAAACAAAAGAGGTTTACCATGTTTAAGCAACTGAAGAAAATCACCAACGCCCTGCGCGTACCGTCTGTCGAAGACCGGGAACTGAACTATCTCAACGGTTCGCTCGACCGGATCGACCTGGAATACCGCCAGCGTCAGATCGACCGCGGCCTGTTCCGTAGCTCGTTCTAAGCCACGTTGTTGTCCGGCTGCCTGCATCGGCAGGCTGCCGGGACCTATGCAAATATCGTATGGCGGGTACGTTCTTTGCGCATGGCGCGCAGCCAGCCGCCGGAACAAAGCCTGCACGCGTTCCCGGCTGTAAAGCTGATTTTCGCGCGAGCGCCATTGAACAGCCATATCCGCATCGTCTATCAGAGCGTTATGTTGTTCAGACGCAAAAAGCCGGCAACCTGGTCGGGAAAGCTCCGTGAGTTCCTGTGGCCGCGAAAGGGTTTTTCGCGCGGGCTTCGTTATCTGTCGATGCGTGTGCTCAGGCTGTCATCGACACCGCATTCGATAGCACTCGGCGTTGCCGCCGGTGCGGCCTCTTCGGCCACTCCGTTTGTCGGATTTCACATTCTGATCGCATTGGCTCTCGCCTATTTGCTGTCGGGCAATCTAATCGCAGCCGGCATATCGACGGCACTCGCCAATCCCTTGACGATCCCGTTCATTCTGGCAGCGACTTACGAGGTTGGCCTGATCATGCTTGGGACAGAGGGCAACGGCGCTATGGCCGGTCAGGATATTCTCCACCTGCTGAAACATCTCGAATTCTCCCATCTCTGGGGTCCCGTGCTGAAGCCGATGCTGGTCGGTTCGGTGCCGCTTGCTGTTTTAAGCGCTGCCGTCTTCTATGTCGTGGCTTTCTATGCTGCCAGGCTGTTCCAGTCCCGCCGTCAAAGCAGGCTGCGGGCGCGTGCGGTCGCATGGGTGGATGATCTTTGATTTCTGACATGTTTTTAACTTGGCAGAGAGCGGACCGTCTGCTCTTGTTGCATCTCCACTAGGGTATTTTCATTTCGATGATTATCGGCATCGGCAGTGACCTGATCGACATCCGGCGTATCGCAAGCTCGCTCGAACGTTTCGGCGAGCGTTTCAGCCATCGCTGTTTCACCGAGATCGAGATCCGCAAATCGGAAGGCCGCAAGAATCGCGCCGAATCCTATGCCAAGCGGTTTGCCGCAAAGGAGGCCTGTTCCAAGGCTCTCGGTACCGGATTGGCGCAGGGCGTTTTCTGGAAAGACATGGGCGTCGTCAATCTGCCGGGCGGCAAGCCCACGATGCAGCTGACCGGGGGGGCTGCCGAGCGGCTTGCGGAAATGCTGCCGGCTGGCCACCGCGGCGTCATTCACCTGACGATCACCGACGATTTCCCCCTGGCGCAGGCCTTCGTCATAATTGAAGCTCTGCCCGTTGCTCAAGATTGAGGAAGCGTTTAGAGCATGTCCGAATGAGATGGACCGTATCATCGGGCTAAAGTGCATCTGAAAGGACGGCGCCGCGCATAAGCGTCAGGCAGCCTCCGATCGGATGACCCGGCGGGATATGGAACCCAAGCAATATATCCGCCGGCTTTCAGTGCGTGCGGGATCAGATCAAGGAACAAGTGGCGTGGCAGAAAATATCGACAAGAAGCAGGGCAGCGGCCTTTGGGAAAACGTCAAGGTCATCATCCAGGCGCTTCTGCTCGCCGTGGTGATCCGTACGGTGTTCTTCCAGCCCTTCACCATTCCGTCCGGTTCGATGATGCCGACGCTGCTGGTCGGCGATTATATCTTCGTCAACAAGTTCGCCTATGGCTATTCGAAATACTCCCTGCCGTTCTCGCCCGACCTGTTTGAAGGCCGCATCTTTGCCAGCGAACCCAAGCGCGGCGACGTCGTGGTGTTCCGCTTTCCGCCGAACCCGGACATCGACTATATCAAGCGCCTGATCGGCCTGCCGGGCGACAAGATCCAGGTCCGCGACAGCATTCTTTACGTCAACGACAAGGCCGTCGAACGCGTGCCGGATGGCGTGTTCCGCGCCGACGACCAGTACGACACCGGTGCCGATGTCCCGGTTTTCCGCGAAACGCTCGACAATGGCGTCAATTTCGACACGCTCGACCAGTTTCCGGATTCGCGCGGCGACAACACGCGGGAATTCATCGTTCCGGAAGGCCATTACTTCATGATGGGCGACAACCGCGACAACTCGGCCGATAGCCGTTTCGACGTCGGCTTCGTTCCGGCGCAGAACCTGATCGGCCGCGCTTCGATGATCTTCTTCTCGCTCGGCAACGACACCTCGTTCCGTGAAATCTGGAAATGGCCGACGAACCTGCGTTACGACCGTCTTTTCAAGGGCGTCGAATGAGCAAGGGCCGTTCGCTGAACACGGAGGACCGGCAGCGGCTTGAGGCTGCGATCGGTTACAGCTTTGTCCAGAAGGAACGGCTCGACCGGGCGCTGACCCATGCCAGCGCCCGCAACGCCAAGGGTTCCAATTATGAGCGGCTGGAGTTTCTGGGCGACCGGGTGCTCGGGCTCTGCGTCGCCGAACTCTTGTTCGACACCTTCAAGGACGCTGACGAGGGCGAGCTTTCGGTTCGCCTGAACCAGCTCGTCAGTGCTGACAGCTGTGCGCTGGTCGCCGATGCGCTGTCGCTGCACCTCTTCATCCGCACCGGCGCCGACGTGAAGAAGCTCACCGGAAAATCGATGCTCAACGTGCGCGCCGATGTGGTAGAGTCGCTGATCGCGGCGATCTATCTCGACGGCGGGCTTGAGGCCGCGCGCGGCTTCATCCAGCGCCACTGGTCGGCGCGGGCGAGCCGGGTCGATGGTGCGCGGCGCGATGCCAAGACCGAGTTGCAGGAATGGGCCCATGCCAAGTTCGGCGTGACGCCAAGCTACCGTATCGACGACCGCTCTGGCCCGGATCACGACCCGCGCTTTACGGTGACGGTGGAAATACCGGGCATTGCGCCGGAAACGGGCATCGACCGGTCCAAGCGCGCCGCCGAACAGGTGGCCGCCACGAAAATTCTGGAGCGCGAAGGCGTCTGGAAGAAAGCGACGACGGCCTGATCTGTCCGGAGGCATTGTTCCTCCCGAAAGATCAGGCAATCCTTTGACAGACAATGCGATCTCGCGCGCCTCAGCGGCGCCCGGCCGCCCAATCGGAAATCACGGACATCATGAGCGAAACAGAACCAACCGCAGTAGAAACCGAAAAAGGCCCGACCCGGTCCGGTTTCGTCGCCCTGATCGGCGCCACCAATGCCGGCAAGTCGACGCTGGTCAACAAGCTGGTCGGCGCCAAGGTGTCGATCGTCAGCCATAAGGTGCAGACGACACGCGCCATTGTGCGCGGCATCGCCATCCATAAGAATGCCCAGATCGTTTTCATGGACACGCCCGGCATCTTCAAGCCGCGCCGCCGCCTCGACCGCGCCATGGTGACGACCGCCTGGGGCGGTGCCAAGGATGCCGACGCGATCATGATGCTGATCGACAGCGAACGCGGCCTGAAGGGCGACGCCGAGACCATTCTCAACGGCCTGAAGGAAGTCGAACAGCCGAAGATGCTGGTGCTCAACAAGATCGACCAGGTGTCGCGCGAAGAGCTGTTGAAGCTTGCCACCGCCGCCAACGAATATGTCGATTTCGAACGCACCTTCATGATCTCGGCGCTGAATGGCTCCGGCTGCGACGACGTGCTCGATTATCTCGCCATGAAGCTGCCGGAAGGTCCCTGGTACTATCCGGAGGACCAGATTTCCGACTTGCCGATGCGCCAGCTCGCCGCCGAAATCACGCGCGAAAAGCTGTTCCTGCGCCTGCATCAGGAGCTGCCCTACTCGTCGCATGTCGAGACGGAAAAGTGGGAAGAGCGCAAGGACGGTTCGGTGCGGATCGAACAGGTCATCTATGTCGAGCGCGACAGCCAGAAGAAGATTGCGCTCGGCAAGAACGGCGATGCGATCAAGGCGATCTCCATGGCGTCGCGCAAGGAACTCTCCGAAATCCTCGAACAGCCGGTTCATCTGTTCCTGTTCGTCAAGGTGCGCGAAAACTGGGGCGACGACCCTGAGCGCTTCCGCGAGATGGGCCTGGAGTTCCCGAAGTAAAATTGACGGTTGCGACCCTGCCGGCGTATGCGTCAGCAGGGTTCCGGCGCTGGTCGCGGCCAGCGACCGATCGCCGTGAATGCCACGACCGCGCCGATTCCCAGAACAACGACGGACGTTAATGCGACCCACGCGCCGCCCTGTTCGATGAGCACGGCAAAGACGAAGGGGGCGGCCGCCGAGACTGCCAGCCGCACAGCGGCGAGCTTTCCCAGCATTTCGCCATAGCCTGAAGCGCCGAAGAGAAACAGCGGCAGCGACCCCTGCACAATGCTGGCAAGGCCGGAGCCGAGACCGACAAGCAAAGCAAACAGGACCGCCCCGGCAATCCAGGCTCCTGAAACGATCAGCACCGAAGCGCCGCCGATGATGAATACTGCCGAAAGGATGGCGAGCGCTAGCGGCGAAATATTCCGCCCCATCAGCATGTTGGTGAAGCGGCTGAGCACCTGTGCAGGTCCGAACAGGGTTCCGACGAGAACGGCGCTAGCGCCAAGCCCGACCGCCCCGAGCAGGGGCACCATGTGAAACAGCAGCGCGGCCAGCGCGAATCCTTGCAGGGCAAACCCGGTGGCCGTCAGCAGGAAGGCGCGACGCCGGTGTTCCGCAACCACGACGCCACCCGCCGCATCGGCATTCACCGGCCGGTTCGCCGATCCTGCATTGCTCGCCTGTCGCACAAGCCGCGTGATCCAGAGGTGCACCGGCAAACAAACGGCCAAATTGAGAGCTGCGAAGATGAGGTAGACCGCGCGCCACGAAAGATGCTGATGCAGTTCGACCGTGACCGGCCAGAAGATGGTCGAGGCGAAGCCGGCAATCAGCGTCAGGTGCGTGATGCTGCGCTGGGCGTTGCCGGGAGTGATCTGTACGAGCGTCGCGAAGGCGGCGTTGTAGAGCACCAGCGTCGAGACGATCTCGATCGCGACGATGCCGGCGACATAGGTCACCGGATTGAAAGCGGATGCGCAGATGATCAGGATGGCGGCGGCGGCGGCCGAGCCGATCGCCATGATCCGGCTTGCCCCATAGCGGTCCATCCACCGTCCCACGCGCGGCGCGACAAGGCCCCCCGCCAGAAGGGAGGCGGAGAAAATGCCGAAGACGACTTCCACCGGCCAGCCGAAGTCCGTCGCCATGTCCGGCGCCAGAATGCTGAAGCTGTAGTAGAGCGTCCCATAACCGATGATCTGTGTGAGCCCCAGGCCGAAAACCAGGAGCAGCCGGTTGCGCGGCGAGGGCGTGGTCATATGCTCTTCAGTCCAACCCGCTGTTCGAGTTTGGCCGCCTCTTCCTTGCGCTCGCTATAGCGGTCGGTGAGATAGCCTGAGACATCGCGCGTCAAAAGCGTGAACTTGACCAGTTCCTCCGTCACATCGACCACCCGGTCATAGTAGGACGACGGTTTCATCCGACCGTTGGTGTCAAACTCCTGATAGGCCTTGGCAACGGAAGACTGGTTGGGGATGGTGATCATCCGCATCCAGCGGCCGAGAATGCGCATCTGGTTGACGGCATTGAAGCTCTGCGAGCCGCCCGAGACCTGCATGACCGCCAGCGTCCGGCCTTGCGTTGGCCGCACCGAACCGACGGACAGCGGGATCCAGTCGATCTGCGCCTTCATGATGCCGCTCATGGCGCCGTGGCGCTCGGGGCTGACCCAGACCTGGCCCTCCGACCACAGGGACAGCTCCCGCAATTCCTGCACCTTCGGATGACTGGCCGGTGCTGCGTCGGGCAGGGGCAAGCCATCCGGATTGAAAAACTTCACCTGCGCGCCAAAATGCGTTAGCAAGCGGCCGGCCTCCTCGGCAAGAAACCGGCTGTAGGAGACCGTCCGAAGCGAGCCGTAAAGAATGAGAATGCGCGGCGGATGGCTGGAGATCGGCAAGCGCAATGCGTCCGGGTCCGGCTGCCGCAGGTGCTTGAGGCTGGCTGCGGGCAGATCAGACAAGACGCTTGCCCTCGGCATCAAGCACCTGCTCGCCGTCCTCCTTTGCGAACGCGCCCTTGTGGGTTTCCGGCAGGATATCCAGCACGGCCTCGGACGGCCGGCAGAGCCGCGTGCCGATCGGCGTGATCACGAACGGCCGGTTGATGAGGATGGGATGCGCCAGCATGGCATCCAGAAGCTGGTCGTCGCTGAGCGACGGATCGGCAAGGCCGAGCGCGCCGAACGGCGTATCTTTTTCGCGGATCGCTTCGCGAACAGCAAGGCCCGCATCGGCGATCATCGTCTTCAACTCCTGCCGGCTCGGCGGGTTGTGCAGATAGTCGATGACGGCCGGCTCGATCCCGGCATTGCGGATCATGGCAAGTGTGTTGCGGGACGTGCCGCAAGCGGGATTGTGATAGATGGTGACGGTCATGGTTGGCCTCGGTGTGGTTGTCGCATAATTCCTTAAACCGGAATCGATTTAGGGAAAAATTATGCAGCAAATTTAAAGTGTTACAGCGACCCTTGCGCGTCATGAACGACGCGCGGCGCTGTAAGTTTTGTTTGAGGTTGCCGTAGCAGCCAGTTCATCAGGGCAAGCGCACAAAGCGCGCCCAGAAGTTCGGCAATGACGAAACCCGGCAGATCGAGCGGACGGATTCCGGAGAAGGTGTTGGTCAGCGATCGCGCCAGTGCCACGGCGGGGTTGGCGAACGAGGTCGATGCGGTGAACCAGTAGGCGGCGGTGATATAGAGCCCGACCAGCCACGGGATGGCCTTCCCATCGAAGCGGATGCCGGCAAGGATAACGCCGACGAGGCCGAAGGTTGCCACCCCCTCGGAAAACCATTGCGCGCCCCCGGTTCGAGCCTTCAGCGAAACCTCGATCAGCGGCAGATCGAACATCAGATGCGCCGCGATCGTGCCGACGATGCCGCCGGCCAATTGTGCTGCGACATAAAATCCGAGGTCGCGGCGGGGCAGGTCCCGTTTCAAAGCGAAAACCAGCGATACCGCCGGATTGAAATGCGCACCGGAGATTGGACCGAAGATGGTGATCAGGACCACCAGAATGGCGCCGGTCGCCAGCGTGTTGCCAAGCAGCGCCAGAGCAGTGTCGTCCGTCAGTGTGTCGGCCATGACGCCGGAGCCGACGACGGTCGCAACCAGCAGGCAGGTTCCAAGGGCTTCAGCGACAAGACGGCGTGGCAGATCGAATGCAGGCATCATCCGGCGTTCACCTGACTGATCGATGCACCGGCCATGGCGCCGATCTGGCGCAGATGCGTCTCCATGGCCAGCTTGTCGATGGAGCTGTGCGGCAGGCTGAGAAAGGCCATGATGCGGTTTTTCAGGAACCGTGCGGCCTGCGAGAAGGCGCGCTCCTTCTCGAATTCGCTGCCTTCCACCGCTGCGGGGTCTTCGACGCCCCAGTGTGCCGTCATCGGATGACCGATCCAGACAGGGCAGGCTTCACCGGCAGCATTGTCGCAAACAGTGAAGATGAAATCCATCTGCGGTGCGCCTTCGACTGCAAAGACGTCCCAGCTCTTCGAGCTGAAGCCGGTCGCCGGATAGCCGAGCGCGTCCAATTCCCGCAACGCCAGGGGGTGAACGGTGCCTTTGGGATAGCTCCCGGCCGAATAGGCCCTGAAGTGACCTTTTCCCTCGGCGTTTAGTATGGATTCGGCGACGATGGAGCGAGCCGAGTTTCCGGTGCACAGAAAGAGCACATTGTAGATACGGTCAGGCATGGCCTTTTTCCTTTGGAGGACAGCAGGGAACGAGATCGGCGATCAAGGGTGCGCACAGATCGGGATGGCCGGCACAGCAGTCTTTCACGAGGAACGTCACCACATTGCGCAGGCTGCCGAGGCTGGCGCGGTAGACGATGGACCGGCTTTGCCGCTCCGCCGTGATCAGGTCTGCCCGCTGCAAAGTCGCCAGATGGGTCGACATGGTGTTGTGTGGGACGCCGAGCAACCGGGCGATTTCCCCGGCGGGCAACCCGTCGGGTTCATGGGTAACGAGCAGCCGGAAGGCATCCAGCCGCGTGGTCTGGGCGAGGGCCGCAAAGGCATTGACAGTGTTTATGTTGTCCATCTGTCGAGACTTATCGACATAATATTCATCCGTCAAGATCGTTTTGCCTGCGCCGCTTCGGCGGCGACAATCATCGAACAGTCTGTCGTGGACCTGCTATCTTGCCGTTTTTGCGCGCACATGAGATTCCGGAGCGAAATAACGGCCCGACGGTTCCGGGCCCGGATGAGGACTGTGACGATGCCGCAGCTGGTCGATGGAAAATGGGAAATTGGCGATGTCGCCGCCAGCGAGATGAAGGACGGCGCCTTTCATCGCGAACCGACCAGCTTTCGCAGCTGGATCACGCCGGATGGCTTGCCGGGGCCGGATGGCCAACCCGCTCTGCCCGCCGAAGCCGGGCGTTATCAGCTTTTCGTCGCCTTCATCTGCCCCTGGGCCTCGCGCACCTTGATGATGCGCAATCTGAAAGGCTTGCAGGACATCATCGCCGTGTCGATCTCCGAGCCGGAGCTGGGGGAAAACGGCTGGACCTATGCCAAGCCGCAGGATGCCGGTCCGCGCGCCGGCAGTATCCGCTACCAGCATGAGCTCTATACGGCGTCGGACCCGCATTATACCGGCAAGGTTTCCGTGCCGGTGCTCTGGGACCGCAAGCAAGGCCGCATCGTCAACAACGAATCCGCCGACATCATCCGCATCCTCAATACGGCGTTCAACCACCTGACCGGCGACAGGCAGGATTTCTATCCGGAACGCCTGCGTCCCGGCATCGATCGCTGGAACGCGCCGATTTACGAGACGGTCAACAATGGCGTCTACCGGGCCGGTTTTGCCAAGACGCAAGCCGCCTATGAGGAAGCCGTGACCCGTCTTTTTGAAACGCTGGACAGGCTGGAAGCGCACCTCGCCGAGAACCGCTATATCGTTGGCACTCATTTCACCGAGGCCGATATCCGCCTGTTCGTCACGCTGATCCGCTTCGATGCCGCCTATTTCGGTGTCTTCAAATGCAATCTGCGACGGCTGGAGGATTATCCGAACCTGTCGAACTATCTGCGCGAGATCTACCAATGGCCGGGTATCCGCGAGACCGCGCGGATCGATCATATCAAGCGGGGCTATTACTCCATCGCCCATATCAACCCGGCCAGGATCGTACCGCTTGGGCCGTTGCTTGATCTTGACCGTGCGCATGACCGCGCAAGGCTTGCAGGGCAGGGGGTAATGGCGGCCTGATCCGCGAATTTGCTAAGCAATTAAATCCTTGAGGGACCCGCCAAGCTATTGCGAATTGGCAAAACAACACTAGTTTAACGGGTGTTCTGATGGATAAAGCTCCGTGATCGGGGCGCCAGACGATTTGTCCGGCAGCCGGGCGGCAAGCGGTCTGATGATCATGCCGCAATTCCGGCCACCCTTGGACGACGCCGGTGGCGCTCCAACTGCGGTTCTTCCCGTTTCCGAACGTCCGGCAAGCCAAGGCCGGCGGCACGTGGCCATTCACCAGAATGTCTGCATCTGTTGTCGAGGTACGGAATGAACACGACATTTCTGAAAATTTTCCGCCGGCTGGTTCAAAAAGGCAATCTGACACTCATCCTCTCGTCTGGAGAGCGGGCCACTCTCGGCGACGGGTCCGGCGTTCCAGTGACGGTGCGGACACTCGACGAGGAAGCCGAACGGGCGGTCCTGCGCGATCCCGGCCTGAGGTTCGGGGAAATGTATGTGGAAGGGCGCATCGTCATCGACGATGGCAACATTTTCGATCTGTTGTCGATGGTGAAGGCCAACGGTCTCGAAAAGGCGGCAACGATCAGCAATACGGCCACCGCACTCCTGCATGTGGCCGAGCAGCAGATCAAGAGCCGCCTGCCGGTCAACCGGAACAAGCACAATGTCGCCCACCACTACGATCTCGACGGCAAGCTGTTCGACCTGTTCCTTGATCAGGACTGGCAATATTCCTGTGGCTATTTCGATCCGCCCGGCATCGGCCTTGACGAGGCCCAGACGGCGAAGAAACGCCACATCGCGGCCAAGCTTTTGCTGGAACCCGGCCATACGGTGCTTGAGGTCGGCTCGGGCTGGGGCGGCATGGCGATGTACCTGGCTGAGTCTTCCGGCGTCGATGTCACCGGCATTACGCTTAGCGAGGAGCAGCTGAAGGTCTCGCGCGCCAGGGCTGAAAAGCGTGGGCTTGGCGATGGCGTCCGGTTCGAGCTGCAGGATTACCGGACGATGGCCGGTCGCCAGTTTGACCGTATCGTTTCGGTTGGCATGTTCGAGCATGTCGGCATGGCCAATTACGGAAACTTTTTCGCCAAGATGGCAGGGTTGCTGAAGCCCAAGGGCGTGATGGTGCTGCACTCGATCGGCCAGGCGGAAAAGCCCTGGGCGACCAATCCATGGATCGAAAAGTACATTTTTCCCGGCGGTTATATGCCAGCGCTTTCGGAGGTCGCGCCGGCCATCGAGAAGGCACGGCTGATGATCCGGGACATCGAGATCCTGCCGATGCACTATGCCCACACGCTGCGGGCCTGGCGCGAGCGCTTTACGGCAAGGAAGGACGAGGCGGTCCGGCTCTACGACGAGCGGTTTTTCCGCATGTGGGAATTCTATCTGGCCGCCTCCGAGACCGCCTTCATCTACGACAAGCTGATGATTTTCCAGATCCAGCTGTCGCACGATCAGGATGCGGTGCCCTACACGCGCAACTATATCGCCGAACGCGAAGCGAAGTTTCGGGAATTCGAAAAGACCCGTTCACCGCTGGAGCCAGTGGAATTCTGAGCAGTCGGCCGGTATTTCACCGGCATCCATCTGTGGACGCTCCGAGGCGATGGCACGCCTTCACTTGGCCTTGATGGCATGTGCATTTATGGTCCCCGCACATCTCAACTGAATCCGGAATGCCATGTCCCTGCCATCAAAATCCATCGCCGTCCTCATTGCCCAGGAAATCAAGGCAACGCCCGCCCAGGCGATCGCAGCCATCGAGCTTCTGGACGAAGGCGCGACCGTTCCCTTCATCGCCCGCTACCGCAAGGAAGTGACCGGCGGGCTGGATGATACGCAGCTGCGCGACCTCGCCGAACGGCTGGTTTACCTGCGTGAACTCGAGGCGCGCAGGCTCTCCATCCTCGATTCGATCCGCAGTCAGGACAAGCTGACGGCAGAACTGGAAGCCAAGATCGCCGGCGTTACCACCAAGGCGGAACTGGAAGACATCTATCTGCCCTACAAGCCGAAGCGCCGGACCAAGGCCGAGATCGCCCGCGAACGTGGCCTCGGGCCGCTCGCAGACGCCATTCTTGCCGATCGCACCATGGCTCCGGCAGACCGCGCCGGCGCCTACATCACGGCCAATGTGCCGGATGTGAAAACGGCGCTCGACGGCGCCCGCGACATCATCGCCGAAGGCATCAGCGAAAATGCCGACCTGCTTGGCCGGCTGCGCGCCCATATGCGCCAGGTCGCCCTTCTCCGGTCCAAGGTTGTCGATGGCAAGCAGGAGGCCGGCGCCAAGTTTTCCGATTATTTCGATCATTCGGAAAAGTGGGCAACCGTTGCCGGCCACCGGGCGCTTGCCATGCTGCGCGGCTGGAACGAGGAGTTCCTCTCCGTCGATATCGTCGTCGATCAGGACGATACCTCGCCGGTCAAGCCGGTGGAGCGCACCATTGCCGCCGTCTACAAGGTCGGCGGCACGCTGCCGGGCGACAAGTGGCTGATGGAGATGATCGGCTGGACCTGGCGGGTCAAGCTGTCGATGTCGCTGTCGCTCGACCTGATGCGCGAATTGCGCGAGCGGGCGGAAGAGGAAGCGATCCACGTTTTTGCCCGCAATCTCAAGGACCTTTTGCTCGCAGCTCCCGCCGGCTCGCGCGCCACGATGGGGCTCGATCCGGGCATCCGCACCGGCGTCAAGGTCGCCGTCGTCGATGGAACCGGCAAGCTGCTCGAGACCACCACCGTCTATCCGTTCCCGCCGAAGAACGACATTCGCGGCACGCAGGCCGAACTCGCCAGCCTTGTGCGCAAGTATAAGATCGAGTTGATCGCCATCGGCAACGGCACCGGCAGCCGCGAGACCGAACGCCTCGTCGCCGACATGCTGACGCAACTGCCGGCGGGCCCAAAGCCCACCAAGGTCATCGTCTCGGAAGCCGGCGCATCGGTCTATTCCGCCTCGCAGGCTGCAGCCGACGAATTCCCCGGCCTCGACGTTTCGCTGCGCGGCGCCGTCTCCATTGCCCGCCGCCTGCAGGATCCGCTCGCCGAACTGGTGAAGATCGAGCCGAAGTCGATCKGCGTCGGCCAGTACCAGCACGATGTCGATCAGGGCCGCCTCAACCGCTCGCTCGAAGCCGTCGTCGAGGATGCGGTGAATGCCGTCGGTGTCGATCTCAACACGGCTTCGGCCCCGCTGCTCGCCCGCGTCTCCGGGCTTGGAAAATCGTCCGCCGAAGCCATCGTTGCCCATCGCGACGCGAGCGGCGCCTTTACCAGCCGCAAGGAACTGTTGAAAGTATCGCGTCTCGGCGCCCGCACCTTCGAGCAATGCGCCGGCTTCCTGCGCATCCGCGATGGCAAGGAGCCGCTGGATGCCTCCTCGGTGCATCCGGAAGCCTATGGTGTGGCCAAGAAGATCGTCGCCGCCTGCGGCCGCGACCTGCGCGCCATCATGGGCGACAGCGCCGCGCTGAAGCAGCTCGACCCGAAAGCTTTCGTCGATGAACGATTCGGCCTGCCGACGGTCAAGGACATTTTCGCCGAGCTCGAAAAGCCCGGCCGCGACCCCCGCCCAAGCTTCAAGACGGCGACCTTTGCCGATGGTGTCGATGACATCAAGGACCTGAAGCCCGGCATGCTGCTCGAAGGCACCGTCACCAACGTCGCCGCCTTCGGCGCCTTCGTCGATATCGGCGTGCATCAGGACGGTCTCGTGCACGTTTCGCAGCTTGCCGACCGTTTCGTCAAGGATCCGCATGAGGTGGTGAAAGCCGGCGATGTGGTGCAGGTGCGAGTCACCGAAGTCGATGTCCCCCGCAAGCGCATCGGGCTCACCATGCGCAAGGACGGTGCCGCAGAGTCAGGCGGACGCGAGATGAAGAGCGATCCGAAGGCCGCCCATCAGGCCCGCCAGACCTTGGCCCGCACGCAGCAGCAAAAGCCGCAGGCGCCGTCGCAAGGCGCGTTCGGAGCGGCGCTTGCCGAGGCGATGAAGCGGAAGTAGGACACAGAGAATAGGGAATCCGGTTGCCGGGACCTTCGACAACCGGGCTCCGTGCTGATTGTCTTCGCCTGCCGCCAGGGGTAAAACTTAAGACATGCAATGGAGCGATCAGGCCATCATCATCGGTGTGAAACGGCACGGGGAAACCTCTGTCGTTGCCGAGGTGATGACGCATGCGCGCGGGCGCCATCTCGGGCTTGTGCGCGGCGGCCGGTCGCGGACGATGCAGCCGGTGCTGCAACCCGGCAACGAGGTCGAGGTCACCTGGCGGGCGCGGCTCGACGAGCATCTCGGCGAATTCAGGATGGAGCCGGTCAGGCTCCGAGCCGCCCGGCTGATGGAGGCGGCAACCTCGGTCTACGGCGTCCAGGCCATGGGGGCGCTGCTCAGGCTCTTGCCCGAGCGCGATCCGCATCCGCATCTCTATGAAGCGCTCGACATCATTCTTGAAAACCTGCACGACCCCCGCGACGCCGGAGAACTGTTCGTCCGCTTCGAGATCGCGGTTCTCAACGATCTCGGCTTCGGCCTCGACCTTGCGGAATGTGCCGCGACCGGCGCGCGCGACGATCTGGTCTATGTCTCGCCGAAATCCGGCCGCGCCGTCAGCCGTGCGGCAGGCGCGCCCTATGCCGACAAGATGCTGGTCCTGCCCGGCTTTCTGGCCGGAGGGGGCGCTGCAGACTATGACAGCCTCGCCGCCGCCTTCCGCATGACGGCGTTCTTCCTCCACCGCCATGTCTACGAGCCGCGCGGCATCGGCCTTTCGGCTGCCCGTGAGGGGTTTGTCCAGGCCGCGCTCAAGGCCCTGAAGCCGCAAGACACCGTCGCCCATCCATAAGGAATCCCGAAAGTATGACCGTTGAACTCTACCCCGGAATGACCGTGTCCGGCATCGGCACGGTGCCGCTGGAAGCTGTCGCGCGCGATGGCGGACTGAAGGCGATGCTCGATCTCCTGGCAGGCGTTCATCCGGCACCGCCGATGGCTGCGACGTTGAAGTTCGGATTGAGCGACGTCGAAGAGGGCAGGGTCGTGTTCACCGGGCTGCCGTCCGCCGAGCACCTCAATCCGCTCGGCACGGTGCATGGCGGCTGGGCGGCGACCATCATGGATTCGGCGCTGGGCTGCGCCGTCATGACCACGCTGAAACCGGGCGAGGCCTATACGACCGTCGAATTCAAGATCAACCTGGTGCGGCCGCTGCTGCCCGGCATGGGCGAGGTGTTCTGCGAAGGCAAGATCGTCCACCGAGGCCGCACACTGGCAACCTCGGAGGCCTGGCTGAAGGACAAGAACGGCAAGCTTCTGGCGCACGGCACGGAAACCTGCGCCATCTTCCCGATCGAGAACCTGATGCGCTGACCGCGCGGCAGGCCTGAGGGGACGATCACGCCTGACTAAACAGGGTGAAGCCGATCTCGCCAAGCCTGTCCGGATCGGCGATGGCCTGCACCTCGGCGATTTTCCCGTCGCTGATGGTCAGACGCAGGATGACGCGCAACTGCCCGCCGACCTCGACGATCAGCCCGAAACCATCATCCACGAATGCAGGCTGCGCGCCGGTTGCCCGGCCCTTGAAGGTGTTTGCCACGGCTGCGGCGCCGCGGATTTCGGCAAGCGACCCGAGTTTGACGGCGGCGGCATCGGCGCGGAAGACCACATCCGGATCGAGAACGGCAAGCAGTGCCTCGAAATCGCCGCCGCGCGATGCGGCCAGGAATGCCTCGACGATCCCACGTTGCGCACTGCGATCAGCGTCCACGCTTGTTCTGGCGCCCTGAACCCTGCGGCGGGCGCGGCTCGCCAGTTGCCGTGCTGCGTCTGGCGTTCGATCGACGATCACGGCAATCTCGTCGAACGGGACCGCAAACATATCGTGCAGCACAAAGGCCAGCCGTTCGGCGGGTGTCAGCGTCTCCAGCACGATCAACAGCGCGGCGCCGACCGAATCGGCAAGCACCGCTTCATGCTCGGCATCGCCGTTTGAGCTTGCGGGTTCAGGGACGTGCGGCCCCCAAGCCTCCTCCCGGCGCAATTTGCGGGCGCGCAGCATATCGAGGCAAATCCGCGCCACCACTGTCGTCAGCCAGCCGCTGAGATTGCCGACCTCCGTCATGTCCGAGCGCCCGAGGCGCAGCCAGGCTTCCTGAACTGCGTCCTCCGCTTCCGTGCGCGAGCCGAGCATGCGGTAAGCCGCTGCCCTCAACCGCGCGCGATCCGCCTGAAATTTCTCTGCCAGAAATTTTTCCCCATCCATCCGTCACATTCCTCCTCAGCAATTCGTCATGCCTTTGACGAACGAGAACCGGACGATGTGACAGACAATCGCCGGAAATTTCAACGTCCAGAACGATACCGGATGCCGATATCCGGTTGCCCACAGATTGAGGAGATATCCATGCAAGCCAGAATGAACCACCCCGCCGTCCTGATCCCCGAAGCCATGCAGGCGCTGAATGCGCTTGCGACCGTCACCGGAAAAGGTGTTGTGCCGCTGCTGACCCTCGAACTGGTCAACCTTCGGGCCAGCCAGATCAACGGCTGCAGCGTCTGCGTCGATGGGCACCCGCGCCTTGCGAGAAAAGCCGGCGAGACGGACGAGCGTCTCTTCGCCGTCGCCGCCTGGCGCGATACGCCCTATTTCACCGATGCGGAACGGGCGGCCCTTGCGCTCACCGAAGCGCTGACGCGCATCAGCGACCGTGCCGATCCGGTGCCGGACGATCTCTGGAACGAGGTTTCCAGGCACTATGACGAAACGGCATTGGCGATGCTTATTCTGGCGATTGCCAACATCAACGTCTGGAACCGGCTGAATGCTGCCACAAGGCAGGTTGCCGGCGTCTGGAAGCCATAGACCACGATCAGAAACATGGCGTCGCGGCCACGGCGCCATGTTCTGACTGCGTGAGGTTGACCATCTCCCCAGCCCGGCATCGATGACGTGCCCCACATAATGACGAGTTGGCGATAATCCGGTGAAGATATTGCTACCCTGAGCCGTCTCCGATTTGGCCTTCGGCTGAAAAGCTGTATGGTTTGAACGATTGCACGGGCGCCGGGGAGAAAACATGATCGAAGTCATTGCTTTCGTTGCTTTTGGTCTGGCGCTCGCGGCGCTTCTCAACGGACGCAAGACAGCCGAGAGGCTGGAGACCGAGATCGCGGCGCTGAAGGAGCAACTGGCGCAGGTTGAGGCGCTCCGTCCCGTCGCCTTCACTGCCGATGTGGCGGTTGAGACCGCCGATCAGCCCGAGGCATCGGAAATCGCCCCGCAACCGGTTGAGGCCTTCCCATGGGAACGCAAGCGCCTTGCGGAAATCAAAAAGGTCGACGCCGTCTTCGGCGGTCCGCCCGTCAGCCAGGATGAGGTTGAAAAAGCGTCCCGTGGCGAACCCGTGGCTGCCCGCCCAAGCGGGCTGACCACCGTCGATGCCGTTGCCCCGCGGCAGAAGGAAAGCCTCGAAAGCCGCCTGGGCGCGCGCTGGGCCGTCTGGGTCGGCGGTATCGCGCTGGCGCTCGGCGGCATTTTCATGGTCAAATATTCGATCGATGCGGGGCTTCTCAGCCCGGCAGTGCGCCTGTTCATGGCGGCCGCCTTCGGTCTTGCCCTGATGGCAATCGGCGAATTCGTCCGCCGCCGCGCCGTGCCTCTGGTTGCCGACGCGTTCCAGAACGCCATGATCCCCGGCATCCTGACGGCGGCGGGCGCTGTGACGCTGTTCGGCGTCTGCTATGCCGCCCACGGCATTTACGGTTTCATCGGACCGGTTTCAGCTTTCGCGCTGCTGGCCTTGGTATCGCTTGCCACCGTCGGCCTGTCGCTTTTGCATGGGCAGGGCCTTGCCGGCCTCGGCCTGCTCGCCTCGCTCATCACCCCGGCACTGGTGTCGTCTGAAAGCCCCAGCCCCTGGAGCCTGTTCGGATTTCTCGGTGTTGCCTGGATCGCCACGCTCCTTGCCGCGCGGGTCCGCCGCTGGACTATCGTGCCCTCGGCCGCCAATATCGGTCTTTGCCTCTGGGCGCTTGCCTATATCGCCTCATCGACGCCATTCGAAACGCGGCCGGTGACCCTGATCATGCTGGTGATGATCGCCGGTGTCGGCTTCATCTGGCCCGGCCGGCTAGCTGGCATCATCGATAGCGAGCCGGCAGACCAGCCGCCCGCGACGCCGCGCACCTCCTGGCAACGCACAATGACGCCGCCGTTTGCCGCGATCACGGTGACAGCGGGAATCTCTGTTGTCCTGACAGCGCTTGCAATGATCAGCCCGCTCGCCACGGCGTCCGGCTATCCCGTCATCGAATTCTGCCTCGTCGTTTCGGCGCTCGCAGCCCTTGGTGCCTCTCGCAGCTATGCCGTCTATCCCGCTGTCCTGTCGGCACTCGTTGCGGTCGTTGGTGTCTGGAGCATGACGGCGCTGAGCGGCCTTTTGACATTCATCGACCCAGCCATTCCCGGTCATATCGCGACCTTGGCGGTTTCCGGCCACACCGCGATGCTGGCCAGCATGGGGCTTTCCTGCGTCTTCATCGCTCTGGGTGCGCTGGCCATTCATGTGCACTGCAATGACCAACAGCCACTGGCGACGATCTGGGCCGCCATCATCGCTGTTGTCCCGATCGCGCTCATCGGCATGTCGCTGCTGATGACCGGCAATCTGACATTCGACCTTTCACACGGACTGTTTGCGCTGGCGGCGGGCTTGATCCTTCTCGGTCTTGCCGAGTGGTTTTCACGCGGCAAGACCGCCGGTGACAGCCTCGATCTGCCGCAGGCGTTTCTGGTCGCCGGTTCTCTCGGCCTTTTCGTCATCGCATTGCATGCGCTGACCGACGGTCTTGCAACCACGGTCCTGATCGCCGTGCTTGGCGCGGTCTATGTCGCGGCAACGCGGCTGCGTTCCTGGCCCGCTCTACCCTGGATGATGGTCAGCGCGGCCATTATCGTCCTTGCCCGCATCGCCTGGGAGCCGACCATTGTCGGTCCGTTCCAGCTTGGTAAGACACCGATCTTCAATGCGCTTCTCGCCGGTTACGGCATTCCGGCGCTGCTGCTCGTTCTCTCGGCATTCGAGCTTCGCCGCTGGCCGGACCTGCGTGTGCGCAACCTGCTGCAGGCTCTCGCCAGCCTGTTCGTGCTTTTGACGGTTGCCATCCTCGTGCGCCACGCCATGAACGGCGGCGTGCTCGACAGTTCCGTGCCGACGCTTGGCGAGCAGTCGATCTACACGCTGCTCGCCATCGGCGGTTCCAGCATCATGATGACGCTCGACCGGAAATCGCCAAGCCCGGTCTTCCGCTATGGCAGCATGGCGATCGGCGTCCTGTCGATGCTCTCGATCCTCGGCGCCCATCTGATCGGGCTCAATCCGTATTTCAGCGGCGAGCTGCTCGGCTCGATCCCCTTCTTCGATCTCCTCCTGATCGGCTACCTTTTGCCGGGGCTCGGTTATGCCGGGCTCGCCTGGTATGCCCGCGGCAAGAGGCCGATGCCCTATGTGACAGCACTTGCCGTTACCGGCGCCGTTCTCGTCTTTGCCTGGGCAACGCTGTCGGTGCGCCGGTTCTGGCAGGGCCAGAATGTCGCCGACTGGAAGGGGTTCCTCGAGGGCGAAACCTATACCTATTCCGTCGTCTGGCTGCTTCTCGGCGTGTTGCTGCTGGTGCTCGGTTCCCGCTTCAATGCCAAGAGCATCCGCATCGCCTCGGCGGTACTGGTCTTCGTCGCGGTGCTGAAAGTGTTCCTGATCGACATGGCCAACCTGCAAGGCTTTCTGCGCGCCCTGTCCTTCATCGGGCTCGGCGCAGTGCTGATCGGCATCGGGCTGTTCTACCAGAAGATCCTGTCCGGCAAGGCGAGTGCCGAGCTGCAGCGGGAACCGCCGGTGGACATCGACGCGGAACCGGGGCAAACAGCCTGAACCGATTCCCCTGCAATCCTTAGGATGGATGCCGCATGAGCCACACTGCCTCGCTCGCCGCCGCTTTCGCGCCTCACCAGGCCCTTGCAGAACAGTTGCTGCCCCATGCCGTCCCGGGCAATGACGGTTCGCATGATGCCGCCCACCTGATCAGGGTCTGGAAGAATGCGTTGCGTATCCATGGCTCTGAGGGAGGAGACCTGCGCATCATCGCGGCTGCCGTCCTGCTGCATGACTGTGTCGCCGTCGAAAAGAATTCACCCCACCGCACGCAGGCTTCGAGGCTTGCCGCGGAAAAGGCCTTCGAGGTGCTTGATGCGCTCGGCTGGCGGACCATGGAGATTACCGCGGTCGCCCATGCGATCGTCACCCACAGCTTTTCCGCCAACATCCCGCCGGAAAGCCTCGAGGCAAAGATCCTGCAGGATGCGGACCGGCTGGATGCGATCGGCATGATCGGCGCTGCCCGCTGCTTCTACATTGCCGGGCGGATGGGCAGCGGGCTTTACGATCCGCTGGATCCGTTGGCAGAAGACCGTCCTCTGGATGACAAGGCCTTTGCCATTGACCATTTCGAGACGAAGCTGTTCAAACTGACGGATGGTTTCCAGACGGCGGCGGGCCGCGCGCTCGCCCGGCAGCGGCAGGAACGGCTGCGCGCGGTGCTCGGCATGCTGATCGAGGAAATCTAGCCAAATCAGGTTCTTGGCGGAGTTGCCGGAATCAGTGTGCCATGCTCTTGAATCACAATCTGAACGCTTGGGAGTGACGACATGAAGGTGACCGGTCTCAACATCCACCCGCTGAAGAGCGGCCGCGCCATCGCGCAGACCTCGGTTTCCATCAAGCACGACGGGCTGGCCGGTGATCGCCGCTTCATGGTTGTCGATCCCGATGGAAAGTTCATCACCCAGCGGGAATTGCAGGTGCTGGCTCAGGTTGAGGCCACCCATGTAACCGGCGGCGTCCATCTGAAAATGGGCACCCGCACGGTAACCGTGTCCTTCGATCCTGACCGGCGGCTCAATGTCCGCGTCTGGGACAGCGAGGTCAACGCAGCCGTTTCCGAGAACCGCGCCGACGCCACGCTTTCCGGCTGGTTCGGCCGGCCTGTCAGGCTGGTGCATATGGATGACCGGGCGCGCCGCGCCGTTGGTGAGGAATGGGCAGACAAGGCGGCGTCCGTCGGCTTTGCGGATGGCTTTCCGGTGTTGATCACCACCACGGCGTCGCTTGCCGACCTCAACGTCTCGCTGATCGCCAAGGGGCAGGAGCCGGTCGGCATGGACCGTTTCCGCACCAACATCCTGATCGACAATGATGAGCCCTGGGAAGAAGACCTGTGGGAAAGCGTCGAGATCGGCGGCATCACCTTCGATCTGGTGAAACCCTGCGCCCGCTGCATCATGACGACGCAGGATCAGGTGACCGGCGAGCGTATCGGCGGCAACCCGATCCAGGGACTCGCCGAAAAGCGCATGTCGGCGGACCGCCGCGTTCCGGGGGTGCTGTTCGGCTGGAACGCCGTGCCGCGCTCTGAAGGGACCGTCAATCTCGGCGACGAGATGCGGATCGTCAGCGCACGACAAGAGCGCTGGCCGATGAAGATCAGGGCCTAACGCCGCCACAGTTTTCCCTGTGCGCTGCTGAACCATCATGTTCATTCATCAATATGGCTGATCCGAAGGTCATTTTAATTCGCTTTTTTTGTAAGGCGTCACCGCGTAGGTTGCGGCTCCACTCACACGGAGTCGCTTTATGTCCGCCGTTTCCACCGCTTCCGCCACGCGAGCGTCTGCCGCCAGTCCGGGGCTGCCCTGGCTGATCATCATCGCCGGCTCCCTCATCGCCGTTCTGACATTCGGACCGCGCTCGGCCATGGGGTTCTTCCAGCTGCCGATGCTTGCCGATACCGGCTGGGACCGGACAACCTTCGGTCTTGCCATGGCTTTCCAGAATCTCGCCTGGGGCGTCAGCCAGCCATTCTTCGGGGCGATCGCCGATAAATACGGCTCCTGGCGGGTGCTGGCCTTTTCCGGCCTCGTCTATGCCGGCGGCCTGATCCTCATGGCCTTTGCCGATGCGCCGATCTGGCTGCATATCGGCGGTGGGGTCATGGTCGGGCTTGGGGTTGGCTCCGGCTCCTTCGGCATCCTTTTGTCTGCCTTTGCCCGCAATGTCACGCCACAGCAGCGCTCCATGGCTTTCGGCATCTGCACGGCGGCCGGTTCCGCCGGCATGTTCCTGTTTGCGCCGTTGAGCCAGGGCCTGATTTCGGCCTTCGGCTGGTCGGACAGTCTGATCTACATGAGTGCGCTGATGCTGCTCGTGCCTTTGTTTGCCATTCCGCTGCGCGGCAATTCGTCCTCCGGCACCCAGAGGGAAGCACAGTACAAGCAGTCGATCGGCGAGGCGCTGAAGGAGGCGCTCAGCCACAAGAGCTATCTGCTCTTGGTCACCGGCTTTTTCGTCTGCGGCTACCAGGTCGCCTTCATCACTGCGCATTTCCCGGCCTATATCGGCGATATCGGCATCGATGCGCGCTATGCGGTGATTGCGCTGGCCCTGATCGGCTTCTTCAACATCATCGGCTCTCTCGCGGCCGGTTTCATCGGTCAGCGCTATTCGAAACCCTATTTCCTGTCGCTGATCTATATCGGCCGTTCTGTCGTCGTCTCCGCCTTCCTGCTCCTGCCGCAGTCGCCGACGTCGGTGATCATCTTTGCCGCCCTCATGGGCCTGCTCTGGCTATCGACGGTGCCGCCGACAAATGGGCTGGTCGCCATCATGTTCGGCACGCGCCATCTCGGTCTGCTCGGCGGTATCGTCTTCCTGTCGCATCAGATCGGTTCGTTCCTCGGCGTCTGGATGGGCGGGTATCTCTATGACCAATTGGGTTCCTATGACCCGGTCTGGTGGCTGGGCGTGGTGCTCGGCATCTTCGCCGCCATCGTCCATTGGCCGATCGAGGAAAAGGCCGTCGCCCGCCCGGCGATGGCCTGATACCTGTATTTTCGTGCTCTCCCGCAGAAATAGCGGGAGAGCATTCTTGAAAACTGTCACAAAACTTTCTAAGTCTCATCCACCGGCACTGCCGGTTTTGTTTTGATCCTATTATGCTCAATTTGAGCAAAATAGGTCTGCCGCCGGAGGGGCGGCAAGAGGAGCAGTTCGATGACCATTGCACAGAACCAGGCAGCCGTTGGAGGTTTAAGCGCGGCAAAGACCGCCGCCGAGCGTTTCGGCATCCTCGAAAGGCCGGACCTGACGTTTACGCCGGAGATCGCCCGCGAGACAGCCCATCTCTATGAACGCGTCAAACAGTTCGTCCCTGCGTTCGAATGGCCGGTCTATGCGCCCTATGTGCATGCCATCAACAGGCTGAAGAAGGAGCGCGGCGCCGTCATCCTCGCCCATAACTACCAGACGCCGGATATCTTCCATTGTGTCGCTGATATCGTCGGCGATTCGCTGCAGCTGGCGCGCGACGCCACCAAGGTCGATGCCGGGATCATCATCCAGTGCGGCGTGCACTTCATGGCCGAGACCTCCAAGCTGCTCAACCCGGAAAAGACCGTTCTGATCCCGGACGGCAAGGCCGGCTGCTCGCTGTCGGAATCGATCACCGGCGCCGATGTGCGGCTGTTGAAGGAGCGTTATCCCGGCGTGCCGGTGGTGACCTATGTCAACACCTCGGCCGACGTGAAGGCCGAGACCGATATCTGCTGCACCTCGTCCAACGTGCTCGCCGTCATCGAAAGCCTGGAGAGCGACACCGTTCTGTGCATCCCGGACGAATACCTGGCGATGAACGTCGCCAAGCAGACGAAGAAAAAGATCCTCACCTGGAAGGGGCACTGCGAGGTGCACGAGCGCTTCACGGCGGCCGAACTGCTCGCCTATAAGGAAGCCGATCCGTCGATCGAAATTATCGGCCATCCGGAATGCCATCCGGATGTCATCGCCGTCTGCGATTTTGCCGGCTCCACCTCGGGCATGATCAACTACGTCAAGGACAAGCGCCCGGCGCGCGTGCTGCTGGTCACAGAATGCTCGATGGCCTCCAATATCCAGGCCGAGGTCAAGGGCGTCGATTTCATCAAGCCGTGCAATCTCTGTCCGCACATGAAGCGCATCACGCTGCCGAAGATCCTCGACAGCCTGCTGTTCATGACGGAGGAAGTCCTGGTCGATCCGGCCATTGCCGGCCGCGCAAGACTTGCCGTCGAGCGAATGGTGAATTTGAAGCAGTAGAAAGGGGCTCGGGGAGGGGACTTTCCGTTTTCAGGGAAAAACCCCTCCCGGCCCTGCGGGCCACCCTCTCCACAAAGGGAGGGAAGAGCGGCGCCGGAGGAGGAATAGCATGCTGACAGACCATTTCCGCCCACAGTCCTTCAACGGCATTGACGATATCGTCATCGTCGGCGGCGGCCTTGCCGGGCTCTTTTGCGCGCTAAAACTCAGCCCGCGTCCCGTCACCGTGCTTGCCGCAGCCCCCATCGGGCACGGCGCCTCGTCGGCCTGGGCACAGGGCGGCATCGCCGCTGCGATGGGGCTTGGCGACACCATCGACAAGCATGTCGCCGATACGCTGATTGCCGGTGCCGGCATTGTGGACGAGAAGATGACGCGGATGATGGTCGCCGAAGGTCCGGCGCGCATCCATGACCTGCTTGGCTATGGCGTGCCGTTCGATCGTGATCTTGAGGGCAAGCTGCTCCTGTCGCGCGAGGCCGCCCATTCCGAGCGCCGCATCGTCCGCGTCAAGGGCGACATGGCCGGCAAGGCGATCATGGAAGCGCTGATTGCAGCCGTGCGCAACACGCCGTCGATCCGGGTGCTGGAAGGCTATGTGGTCGAGGAACTGGTGCGCCAGGGCCGGTTCATTTCCGGCGTCATCGCCCGCCCGGATGCCGGGCAGTCCAAGAAGCGCGTATCGTTTCCGGCCCGTGCCGTGGTGCTGTGCTCCGGCGGCGTCGGCCATCTCTTCTCGGTCACCACCAATCCGACCGAAGCCTGCGGTCAGGGCGTCGGCATGGCCGCCCGCGCCGGCGCCATCATCGCCGATCCGGAATTCATCCAGTTCCACCCGACGGCGATCAATATCGGCCGCGATCCGGCGCCGCTGGCAACCGAGGCCCTGCGCGGCGACGGCGCGCACCTGATCAATTTGGCCGGTCGTCGCTTCATGCTGGATATCCATCCGGACGGCGAGCTTGCACCCCGCGATATCGTCTCGCGCGGCGTCTTTGCCGAGGTGCAGGCCGGGCGCGGGGCGTTTCTCGATTGCACCAAGGCAGTCGGCGCGCATTTTGCCGAACTGTTCCCGACGGTCTATGCCTCCTGCCTGTCGGCCGGTATCGATCCCGTCACACAGCCGATCCCGGTCGTTCCGGCCGTCCACTACCATATGGGCGGCGTGCTGACCGATGCGGAAGGCCGTACGTCGATCGATGGCCTTTGGGCTGCGGGCGAGGTGACCTCGACCGGCGTCCATGGCGCCAACCGGCTTGCCTCCAATTCGCTGCTTGAAGCTGTGGTCTTTGCCGCCCGTATTGCCGAAAACATCAAAGGCATGCTGCCGGAGCCGAAGATCGCCGATTGGGGCGACAATGCCGGCGAGAACGACGATCCCGTGACGCTGGAAGACAGCCCTCCGCTGACGGCGCTGCGCCATATCATGAGCGATCATGTCGGCGTTATCCGCAGCCAGGACGCGCTCACCCGCGCCATCCGTGCGATTGCCAATCTGGAGCGCCAGAACACCCGGCTGCGCTTCAGCAATATTGTCACCACGGCCAAGCTGATCGCCACCGGCGCCTATCTGCGCACCGAAAGCCGCGGCGGCCACTACCGCTCCGATTGCCCGGACCCGCGCCCGGAATGGAAGCACCGGACGTTCCTGACGCTCGCTGAAGCCGACCGGGTCGTGGCAGAGGTGACGGAAACGGAAAGCGTTTAAGGGTTCAATCGGACCGCATTGCTCCGTCACCCTCGGGCTTGACCCGAGGGCCAGAGACAGGCGCGGGGTTCTCGGCTCAAGGCCGGGGATGACGACTGAAGGGGCCGGTTTGACAAAGCTGGGGCCTTCGCAACGGCATTTTTTGAGGATCGACAATGACACCAACCGCCCTTCGCCCAGAACTGCCCGCTTTGATGGTTGAAGATCAGGTCCGCGCGGCATTGCTGGAAGACCTCGGCCGCGCCGGTGACATCACCACTTATGCCACCATCGCGCCGGATAAGACCGCGACCGCGGAGATGAACGCCCGCGAAACCGGCGTGGTTGCCGGCATGGAGCTCGCCCGCACCGCCTTTCGCCTGATCGATCCGGCCATCCGTTTCGAGGCGCTGGTGAAGGACGGCGACCCGATCGCGCCCGGCACGGTGCTGGCGCGCATTTCCGGGCCGGCCCGTGGCCTGCTGTCGGCCGAGCGCGTGGCTTTGAATTTCCTCATGCATCTCTGCGGCGTTGCCACCTACACATCGAAATTTTCAGCCGAGATCGCCCATACCAGCGCAAAGGTCTGCTGCACCCGCAAGACCATTCCCGGCCTGCGGGCGCTTGAAAAGTATGCGGTACGCCTCGGTGGCGGCTCCAATCACCGCTATGGCTTGGACGACGCGATCCTGATCAAGGACAACCATATCGCCGTCTCCGGCGGTGTCGCCTCCGCCGTCCACGCCGCGCGCGCTTATGGCGGCCATCTGGTGAAGATCGAGGTCGAAGTGGATGGACTGGACCAGATGCGGCAGGCTCTGACCGCCAGCCCGGATGTCATTCTGCTCGACAATATGGGGCCGGACCTGTTGCGCCAGGCCGTCTCCGTCAATGCTGCCCATTGGCAGCTTTCACCGAGTGTCTACGCAGCCGATCCGCGCCGCACCAAGCTGGAAGCCTCCGGCAATGTCAATTTCCAGACCATCCGCGCCATCGCCGAAACCGGCGTCGACTATATCTCGACTTCGAAGATCACCATGGCAGCGCCGACGCTGGACATCGGACTGGATGTAGTGATCGGCTAAGGCAATGCCGCATCAGGCATCTGGCTTGCGTGCCGGCGCTTCCATTCGCCGGCGACGTCACCCATGGTCTTTTCCGCGCCGTCCTTGATCCACGCCATGAAGGCACGGTCGAATGCAAAGCCGTCACCGCACTCAGCGGTGAGAAAGCGGCGGACATTCTGGGTATTGCGGTAGGCCGGCGTGACCGGCGTATCGCGGTCGATCGGATCGGCGTGCCAGTCGAAAGCCGTCACCTGCCGTCTCCTATTTCTGCAGCACGAAGGGGCAGACCAGCCGGGAACCGATGGTCAGCGTCTTGCCGCAGTCATAGCGGCAGGTCTTGAACGGCCCGTTCACATCCTCGCTGCTGAGATTGCATTGGACCGGCTGGCCTGTGGCGTCATTGCCGCCGAAATAGTCGGGAATGGCAGGCTTGTCCTGCGGCGCCGCCAGAATGGTACCGGCGAGGAAAACGGCAATCATCTTCATCGCATCGTCTTTCTTGCATTGCGGCCCGTTCATCACTGCTCTTGTGAATTGCCGGTGGGGAACCTTTACCAACACCATGCGATTGGCGCAAATAATACCAAGTCTCGAAAAGGCTGGATGTGATGAAGGACTGTTCGTGTCGGTAGATTTCTGGATGTTCGTCGTCATCGGCTTTTTGGCGCAATTGGTTGACGGCGCGCTCGGCATGGCCTTCGGCCTGTTGTCCACCACCAGCCTGCTCGCGGTCGGCGTGCCGCCGGCAACGGCAAGCGCCATGACCCATATCGCCGAAATCTTCACCACCGCCGCGTCCGGCGCGTCCCACACCTATCACCGCAATATCGACTGGCGTCTTATCGCGCGCCTGGCGCCGGCCGGCATGATCGGCGGTGTGCTGGGCGCCTATGGCGTCTCCACTGTCGATGGAGAGACGATCGAGCCGTTCGTTTCGGCCTATCTGATTTTGGTCGGCATCTACATCCTGTTCAAGGCCTTTCGGCCTCTCTGGCTGCGTGAGGTCAGGGACTGGGCGGTGCCGCTTATCGGTCTGGGTGGTGGTGTGCTCGATGCGGCCGGCGGCGGCGGATGGGGACCGATCGTCACGACCTCGCTGATCGGCCGGGGCCATGATCCGAAGAAGGTCATCGGCTCCACCAGCCTGACGGAATTTGCCGTCACCCTGACGATTTCGGCGACTTTTGTGCTGGCGCTTGGCTGGTCGGATCTGGGATCCGCCATCGGCCTCGTCCTGGGCGGTGTGCTTGCGGCGCCAGTCGGTGCGCTTGTCGTCAGGCGGGTGCCCGTGCGGCCGTTGATGATCGCCGTATCCTTCGTCATCATCGCCACATCGGCCGTGCGGATCTTCTAATCCATCGCGCCAGGGCCGGATTGGGAGAACGCGACGGTTGATTGTGGAACCGCTGGCGTCATCAGGCGTTGCAGCATGATACTGTCACAGCCCACCGGAGGAATGTCTCATGAAACGCCTGATCACCGCGCTCGCCCTCATCCTTGTGGCAGCGGCAGCTGCGTCCGCGCAATCAACGTCGCAGACTGCCATCGCCAATTTCATCGGCAAGGATGGTAAGGAAACCGGCCGGGCGTTGCTGACGCAAGGCAAGAACGGCGTACTGATCGAGGTAGAAGTGACGAACCTGCCGCCCGGCAAATGGGTGGCCTTCCATGTGCATGAAAACGGCAAATGCGATGCCGCGCACAATCACGAATCGGCCGGCAAGCATTTCAATCCCGGCAACACCGAGCATGGATTTCTTGCTGCCAACGGCCCGCATGCCGGTGACATGCCCAACCAGTATGCCGGCGCCGACGGCGTTCTGCGCGCCCAGGTCTTCAACAGTATGGTGGCTCTCGACAATGCCGAAAACGGCATTCGCGGCCGGGCACTGATGGTGCATGCAAAGTCCGACGACAACCGCAGCCAGCCCTCCGGCGACGCCGGCGACAGGCTGGCCTGCGCGGTGATCGAATAGCTCGATCAGGCGGTTCGGCAACGCCTAAAGCGCGTCGCGATCTTTCAGGATCGCTTCCTGCGCTTTAGGTCTTTGATTTTACGCATGTCGTTATCGCAAAACCGCCGACACTTTTGCGCGATATGCTCTATCGTCCGCCGACTTTCAGGCCCGGTGCCGGGCGCTCGTCGAGGATCTGGCGGCGGAAGCGGAAGAGGGCCGCGGGCCGACCACCGGTTGCCGCCGTCAGCATGCCGGTCGGTTCGACAAGTTCGGCACCTTCGACCAGACGGCGGAAATTCTGCTTGTGCAGGTGCCGGCCGGAAATCGCCTCGACCGTCGCCTGCAGCTCGGTCAGCGTGAACTCCGGCGGCATCAGTTCGAAGATCACCGGCCGGTATTTGATCTTGCCGCGCAGCCGCGCAACGGCGGTGGCAACGATGCGGCGATGATCGTGGCGCATGGTGAGCCCGACCGGTGGCGCATCTGTCGCGGCGGCACGGCCGTCGATCACCGCTTCGCCGACGAGACCGGCCTCATAAAGAAGTTCGTAGCGCTCCAGCACGCGCTCCTCGTCCCAGGGGAAATCATCGAGCCCGAAGGCAAGCCGCGTGCGGGTACGCCGCTGCGGCAGCCCCATGCGCTCATCCTGATGCCCGCCCTTTTCCCATTGGCGCAGGGCCGGAAGAATAAGCTGGTCGATGAGTGCGGGCCTGCCTTGCCGCCAGTCTTCCCAGGGCAGATAGCTGTACCAGTCGCGCCAATGGGCGCCGGCCTCAGCCAGGCGCGCATTGTTTTCGGCATCGGTGCGGGTCAGTGCGAGATAACCCACCGATACCATGTGCGTGCCGCTTTCCCCCGCCAAGCGGTGGCGGCCTTGGTCGCCGAACGTGTAGAGCTGCTCGATATAGCCGAGATTAAGCGCCGTCTGTTGCTCGACGCTGGCTCTGAGGCTGGTTTCAAACGTCCGATAGTGGGCGGGATCGAAGGGGCCAAACGGCAGGCCGTCGCGGCTGTCGCTCTGCTCATCGCTGACCGCGAGGATGCGCGGCGAACGGCTTGTCACCGCGACGATCGCGGCGTTGAGGCCGATTTCGACGGTGATGGCCCTGTCGTCAACCGGCATGGGCGGCAGGCTCTGGCACAGGTGAAAAGACGAAGGGCACGTTGCCATCCGCATCGGCGCCACGGCCGATCGCCTTGATTGCAGCCACCAGCCGGCCGTTGCGCGACAGCAACCGGTCTGCGATCTCGATCAGCCGGGAGTTGGGGGTGACGTAGGCCGAGGCGGCGCGCAGCCGTAGCGCCAGGTCCATATCGTCCTGATCCGGTTCCACCGCCAAGGCGGCGATAGCTGCTGCTGCAGGCGAGCGCGAGACGCCCATCCAGCAATGGATCAAAAGCGGCGACGACCGGTCCCATTGCCGCGAAAATTCGATGATCTGCAGCACGTGCTCTTCGCCGGGCGCTACCAGGCCGGCATTTCCGGCAAAGGTGATATCGTTCATCCCCAGCAGCAGGTGCCGGTCGGCCGCAATCACGGCCGGGCGATGGAAGGCCTGTTCCTTCGCCATCAGGCTGATCATTTCGCGGGCGCGGTGGCGCACGGCCATCTCGGCGATGCGCGACAATGGCGAGACGACGATCACCGGCATCTCAGGACACCGCCCGTGCATTCAGGCGTTCCGCTTCGATGGCGGCAAACCGTTCGGCAAACAATTTTTGCGCCTCGATCGCCGGCAGCGGATCGATGAGGATCATCTCGCGGGTAATCCCGCGCGGCTGGCCGAAGAATTTGCGGGCTTCCGTGAGCGAAAACCCGGCAAGCACCGTTGCCTCGAAATAGGCCGCGATGTGATCGGCCTTCTTGATCCGGGTCTTCAACTCGGCAGGCGCTGTGGACGGGAGCCCGAAACGCAGATGGATGGCGCCTTCCAGACGTTTCTCCACCACCTTGTAGCCGCCGCCGACCACTGCCTTGAACGGCGAGATCATGTCGCCGATCACATATTCCGGCGCATCGTGCAGCAGTGCCATCTGGCACTCCTCGGCCGTGCAGCTGAACTGCCGGCGAAAGATTTCCTCGACCACCAGACTGTGCTGCGCGACGGAAAAGGCATGATCGCCATTCGTCTGGCCGTTCCAGCGGGCGACACGGGCAAGACCATGGGCGATATCCGACAGTTCGATATCGAGCGGCGACGGATCGAGCAGATCGAGCCGCCGTCCGGAAAGCATGCGCTGCCAGGCACGGGTCGACGGCATCAGGCGCTTGCCTCGTCGGCTTCAGCCGGGAAATCCAGGCCGGTCCAAGCGGGCAGGGTGAGCGTCACCGTGACATCGCCGGCAAGGATAGGTTCGCCCGAGGCGATGGCTTCACCGGCCTTGTCGATGCGCACGATCGCCAGCGCCGACGCGCCGATGACGCTGCCGAGTATACCGATTGGGCGTCCCTTGACGGTCAGCGGCGTTCCTGTTGCCGGCAACGCGGTCTCCGCCGCGACAATCACGACACGCCGCCGTGCGGTGCCGCGATGCTGCATGCGCGACACGACTTCCTGGCCGACATAGCAACCTTTCTTGAAGGACAGCGCGCCGTTCTTGTCCATCAGCACATCGTGTGGAAAGGCATCCTGCAGGGCATAATCGGGGCCGGAAACGGCGATGCCGCTGGCGATGCGGAGGCGCTCGTACAGATCAGGCTCGCCGGCTTCGCTCTCGCCTCCATAGGAGCGATAAACGGTCTGCCCGGCCTTCACAAAACGCGCATCGCGATAGGCGCCCGGCGCCTCGTCGAAGCGAATGGAGACGGTTGCCGGATTGGTCAACGACAGGGAAACCGGTGCGCGCAGCTTGTACATGGTCAGGCGCTTCAACAAGGCTTCGGCCTGCTCCACGCCTGTTTCGAGGCGAATCGCGCTGCCGTCACGCGTCACCATGAAATCGAAGAGAATCTTGCCCTGCGGCGTCAAAAGCGCGCCGGGCTTGGCTTCATCATTCTCGAGGAGATCGAGATCGGTGGTGATCAGCGCCTGCAGAAAGTCCTGCGCGTCCTGTCCTGACACGGTAATCACGGCACGATCTTGAAGAGTGACGGGCTGCATGGCGATTGTCCTGTTCATCTGATGAAACAGGTAGGATTTCGCACGCGTCGCGGCAAGCGCTTTGCGCGGCCTGTCAGTCGCCAGCCACGAAAAATTTCCACTGGCCATCCGGCGTGATGCCGACCCGGTAGAAATTATAGTTTCCGCCCTCTTCCATCTCGGCGAAATCGCCGGCGGTTACCAGACGGAACAGATCGACCTTTTCCGGCGGGGTCAGCGAAGCCAGCGGTTTTTCGGTAAAGTAGGGCCAGACATAGGCTTCGTCCGGTGTGCCTTTTTCGCTCAGCACGAAACCGGTCGACAGGACGTCGAGCAGGATCGCCAGGATTTCGATGCCCTGCGGATCGCCGGAGAGGCCCTTGAGCGTTTCGACCGGATCGGCATCGGTTTCACCGACCTGCGTCTGGGTCGGGCCCTTGCCGAGCAGGGGCCGCAACCGTTCGATATCGCCGGAGGCGGCGGCTTCGACGATCAGTTCGCGCATTCGGGCGACAGGTTCGGGGATTTTCGAAACGTCCGACAGCACCTCGACCGGAGCGGCGGGGGCCTTCTCGTCAGCCGAATCGTCCTTGGCGTCACGGTCAGGCTTGTTGACCAGCGGATCCGGCATCGGGATCTGCATCGGTCCTTCATCGGCCGGTTCGTCCTCTTCGGGAACATCCTTGGGCTGCTTGTCCTGGCTTGTCGCGCCGGGGATCTGCTTCAACTCGCTGAGCGCGAAAGCGGTTTGGGGCAGAAGGACGGACGAGGCGAACAGGCCGGCAAGCAGCAACGCGGAAAGGCGAACCGCACGCATCCGGCATGCTGATGTCTGACGTTCCATGACGGCCTCGAAACTACTGCAGGGTGCGTTCCGGCGAAAACTCGCCGGCGAGCATGCGCTCGCGAAGCGAATTCAACATGGCCTCGGCACCGTCTTCGCCATGAAGGCGGATCGTTTCGCGCATGGCAAGGGCAATGGCGGCATCGGCGATGATTTCAGGCTCAATGCCATCCGCCATGCCATCCGCCCAGGCTTCATTCTGGTGTTCCAGGGCTGCCTGCATCTTCTCATGAACAATCATGTCGTCGATGTCATTCAGACTGGGTTCCATCATTCGTTCCATGCCGTTTCACGCTCTTTACTGGCACCTAACTCGATGCGATGCCACTTCTTACCACTCTCTTAACAACCTTAGCAGCCTTTTCCCAAAACGACACGGGCTCCTGAAGAAAGAGGTTAATTTATCGTTAATTTCCAAAGCGGGCGGTTATTTCTGAAGCAAGTGTTGCTCCTTCGGCACGGTATCGCTCGTCTGCGACCACGGCCTGCGGGGTGCAGGCAGTGTAAACGGAGGCAAACGTCCGATAGCCGCGATTGAACGCGGCCGTCATGCGCGCGCGCCTCTGGGCTTCGCCCTGCGCTTCCTTGTCGAGCAGATTCTGCATCGTTTGCCGCCAGCTATCGGCAGCCGCATCCTTGCAAAGCGTGCGTAAATAGTGAACGGAACCAAGGATTTCCGACAGGCGGAGCAAGCGCGCGTCATAAGGGGCAGGTTTTTCTGCGGCGATAGCGGGTACGCTTGATGGCGGGGCGTCCTGCGCCTGCGCGCCGAGCGGCAGACCGGCAAAAGCCAGCATCAGGCACGATCGTATGGCCAAAAAACGGATCATTGTCCTTTCAAGCCCCGAATCATGCCTGCGGGCAAGCGGATTTTGATGGGCGTTCCCGTCACCGCCGCAGCGCTTCAAGTTTTTCCACGCATTCCTGCACGCTTTCGGGGATGGGAAGGCCGAAGATTTCGTCTGCCGTATACCAGCCGATCCCCGCCGCATCGTCGCCGGCGATCGCAACGAGATCCGGATCGGCCTCGACCTTGAAGACCGAAAGGAAAAAATGCCGGGCGCCGGCCCCGTCCGATTCGCGCGGCGGCAGATCATAGGTCTCGAACAATTGCGGATTGCGCGGCAGGATGCCGGTCTCCTCATGAAACTCGCGCACCGCAGTTTCGGCCGGTGTTTCCCCCGCTTCGGCACGGCCGCCCGGAAAAGCATACATATCGGCCGAAGGCGGATTGGCGCGGCGCACCAGCAGATAACGCCCGTCCCGCTCGAGAATGGCGGACGAGGCAAGTTGGGGAGAGGAGGTCATGTCGATGGAACCAGCATTGGAAAACTTGACCCACCTTAGGCGAAGTGCGAATTGAAAGCCATGTGCGGACGATTTTCGCTGACGGCGACACCGGGGGAAGTGGCGGATATGTGGGGTCTTCTGGAAACGGAGGACTTTCCGGCGCGCTTCAACATCGCGCCGACCCAGCCGATCCTGATCGTCATGTCGGGCGAGCGCCAGCGGCCGGGCAGCAATCTGCCTGATCGCAGGGCGCTTCTCGTCCGCTGGGGCCTGACGCCGTCCTGGGTCAAGGACCCGCGCGACTTTCCGCTGCTGATCAATGCGCGCGCCGAAACGGCAGCTGAAAAAGCCTCGTTCAAGGCGGCGATGCGCCACCGGCGCGTGCTGATTCCGGCATCCGGTTTCTACGAATGGCATCGGCCGTCGAAAGAAAGCGGCCAGGCGCCGCAGGCCTACTGGATCAAGCCCCGAAACGGAGGCGTCGTCGCCTTTGCCGGGCTGATGGAAACCTGGTCTTCGGCGGATGGATCCGAGGTCGATACGGGCGCGATCCTGACGACGCACGCCAATTCAAGGATTGGCGATGTCCATGACCGCATGCCTGTGGTGATCAAACCGGAGGATTTTGCCCGCTGGCTTGACTGCCGGACGCAGGAGCCGCGCGATATTGCCGATTTGCTGGTGCCGGTCGATGACGACTATTTCGACGTCATCGCCGTATCGGACCGGGTAAACAAGGTGGCCAATACCGGCGCCGACCTTCAAACACCGGTTCATGTGACCGCACGGCCTGCCTCAAGGCCGAAGGAACCATCCGCAAATCCGCAGCTGTCGCTCTTTTGAGCGATCAGGCCGGCTGCTTGGGCCAGACGGGCTTTTTCACCGGCTTGGGCTTGATCTGCAAAGCGGCGGCAAGCACGGCCTTCAGGCCGAGCGGACGGTATTGCTCGACGAGATTGGCCGCTGCTCGCGGACTGGTCTTGTCGGTTTTTTTACCAGGCATTTCAAACTCTCCTCAGATGCTTCCCTAGCCGGGAGCGCTTCGTCCTGTGTGTTTTCCACCAAAATGGCGTCCCTTATTGTGCCCGGGGAAACAGGCTTTAATGAGCAAGTGCTCAAAGCCTTGATTCCCCTGACATCCCGGCGTCTCCACATAAGCCCAATCATGACAAAACAATGACGAATAATCCAGTATTTCAACATAGGATGCTGGCGCGCGGCTGACCTCTTGACCGGGGCCGATCGACGCGCGATAAAGCGTCCATGAAAACGGTTATCTGCATCATCTGCCGGATTATTATTCGCTAGCTTCTCCGCTGGCCTGGCCGTTTTCGTCTCCCAAAAATCAAGATGACAACGCGAAGGTCCAGCCGGGCGGCTGCGTGTATTCGGTGTTATGCGGAATGGGAGATTGGGAATGAGCGGACTGCCGGAATTGAAACTGTACAACACGCTGACACGGGAGAAGGCGGTCTTCGCGCCGATCGATCCTGAAAACGTCCGCATGTATGTCTGCGGCCCGACGGTCTATGATTTCGCCCATATCGGCAATGCCCGCCCGGTCATCGTCTTCGACGTGCTCTACCGGCTGCTGCGTCATGTCTACGGCGAAAGCCACGTGACTTATGCGCGCAATATCACCGACGTCGACGACAAGATCAACGCGCGGGCGCTGCGCGACCATCCCGGCCTGCCGCTGAACGAAGCCATCCGGCTGGTGACGGAAAAGACCGAGACGCAGTTTCTCGACGATGCCAGGGCGCTCGGATCGCTGGAGCCGGACGTGCAGCCACGCGCCACCGACAACATTGCCCTGATGATCGAGATTATCGCGACGCTGATTGCCAAGGGCCATGCCTATGCGGCTGAGGGTGAGGTGCTGTTCGATACGCGCTCGATGGCCGACTATGGGCAATTGTCGAAGCGCAATCTTGACGAACAGCAGGCCGGCGCCCGCGTGGCGGTCGATGCGCACAAGAAAAATCCCGGCGATTTCGTGCTTTGGAAGCTGTCGTCCGATGAGGAGCCGGGCTGGGAAAGCCCATGGGGCAGGGGCCGCCCCGGCTGGCACATCGAATGCTCGGCGATGAGCCAGCGTTATCTCGGCGAAACCTTCGATATTCATGGCGGCGGGCTGGATCTGATCTTCCCGCACCATGAAAACGAGATCGCCCAGTCGCGTTGCGCTCATGGCACGGATGTGATGGCGAATGTCTGGATGCACAACGGCTTCCTGCAGGTCGAAGGCCGCAAGATGTCGAAATCCGAAGGCAACTTCGTCACCATCTACGAATTGCTGCACACCGAGACCTTCGGCGGCCGCAAATGGCCGGGCGAGGTTCTGCGGCTGGCGATGCTGATGACGCATTACCGCGAGCCGATCGATTTTTCGATCAAGCGGCTGGAGGAGGCGGAGCGCCTCTTGGCGAAATGGCCGGCCGGAAAACCCGGCGATGCTGCCCCGGAGGCGTCCGTCATCAACGCATTGGCGGATGATCTCAACACGGTCGCGGCGGTGCAGGCCCTGCATGCGCTGGCCTCTGCCGCCAATGCCGATCCGGCGATGCTTCCGGTTTTTGCTGCAAGCGCCGCATTGCTGGGGGTTCTGCCGAAGGCGGCGGAAGTCGATGGTGCTGTCGTCTCGGCGGTTGAGGCGCTGGTGGCGATGCGGCTTGAAATGCTGAAAGCCAAAAACTTTGCCGAGGCCGACAAGATCCGCGACGATCTTGCCGCCAAGGGCATCCAGTTGAAAGACGGCAAGGATGCGGCAACCGGCGAGCGGGTGACGACGTGGGAGGTCAAGCGATAAACTTGTCTTTCTGATAATGGAGGCATATGCTTTGGCCTATGCTGCGGGAGGTTGCCATGACAGTGATCCAGGTTGACCAGGGGCGCGAGGTGAAGCTCTTTCGCAACGGCCGCAATCAGGCCGTTCGCATTCCCGTGGAATTCGAGCTCCCGGGCAACGAGGCGATCATGCGCAAGGAAGGCGATCGGTTGATCATCGAGCCGAAAAAGAAAAGCGGCTTGCTGGAGTGGCTGGCCACTATCGAGCCTTGGGACGAGGAGTTTCCGGATGTCGATGACGGGCAGCTGCCGCTTGAGGACATCGATCTGTGAGCACGTGGCACTACATGCTCGATACCAATATTGTATCGCACATGATCCGCGCTCCGGAAGGGGAGGTGGTGCGCCGCGTTGAAAGCGTTGGAAGTGCCACGCTTTGTATTAGCGCACTCGTTGCGTCGGAACTTCGATACGGCGCAGTGAAGAGAGGATCGGAGCGGCTGTCGTCGCTCGTGGAAAACATGCTGCTACGCCTCAACGTCGTCGCCTACGAATCTGCTGCAGCAATGCACTATGCAGAGATTCGCGACCAGCTTACGCGCAGCGGCAATCTCATCGGCCCAATGGATATTTTGATTGCCGCCCATGCCCGCGCACTGGATCTCGTTTTCGTGACCGACAACACCCGTGAATTTTCTCGCGTTGACGGGCTCAAGGTCGAAAATTGGCTTGGAGACAAGGAAGTGATGCCATGACCGACCCTGTCCACACCGGCGGCTGCCAGTGCGGCGCCGTCCGTTTCCGTGTCGAAGGCACGCTCGGCGACGCCTCCGTCTGCCATTGCCGCATGTGCCAGAAGGCGTTCGGCAATTTCTATGCGCCACTGGTTTCCGTGCGCCAGGCGAAGCTCAGCTGGACGCGCGGCGAGCCAAAATATTTCCAGTCTTCGAATTTCGTCAAACGCGGTTTCTGCGGCGATTGCGGCACGCCGCTGTGCTACGAAGCCCCTGATGGCGTCGGCCTGGCGATTGCCGCCTTCGACAAGCCGGAAGGCATCGTCCCGAAGATCCAGTGGGGCATCGAGGCCAAGCTGCCCTATGTCGATCACATCCCGGACTTGCCGGGCGAGGATACGATGGCCGATCAGGATGCCGCGTCTTTTCTCGCTCATCTCGTTTCCTACCAGCACCCCGACCACGATACTAAGGCCTGGCCACCGGGAGACCGGGCATGAGCATCAGCCGCATCTATACCGGCGGCTGCCAGTGCGGCGCGGTGCGCTACCGGGCGGAGGGAACGCTCGGTGATCCGCACCTGTGCCATTGCCGCATGTGCCAGAAGGCATCCGGCAACTATTTTCTGCCGCTCGCCAATGTGCCGCGCGCAACGTTCAGCATCACCCGCGGCGCACCCGGCTGGTTCCGTTCCTCGCATCTGGTGCGGCGGGGCTTTTGTTTTCTCTGCGGCACGCCGCTGTTCTACGATATGCCCGAGGCCGATTTCATAAATATCGTGCTCGGCTCGCTCGACGATCCCTATGACGTGCGGCCGGTGACACAATCCGGCGTGGAATCGCGGATGCCCTGGTTTTCGCATCTGCCGGGATTGCCGGGCACGGAAACCGATGACGGCGAGAAGGCAAGCACCGAGCGGCATATCGCCATTCTGGAATCGAACTGCCAGCATCCAGACTATGACACCGATCATTGGCCACCGGAGGACTGACGATGACAGACATCAATCGAACCGGAGGTTGCCAATGCGGCGCCGTCCGCTTCAAGATTCATGGCGCACTCGGTCGCCCGTCGATCTGCCATTGTCGCATGTGCCAGAAAGCCTTTGGCGGCTTCTTCGGCCCGCTCGTCACCATCAAGGGCGAGGCGGAATGGACGCGGGGCGAGCCCAGCTATTTCCAATCCTCGGTCAATATCGCCCGCGGCTTCTGCGCCGCCTGTGGCACGCCGCTGACCTACAAGCATCCGGGCGGGCTCGAAATCGCCATCGGCGCCTTCGATGACCGCTCCGATCTTGCCCCGCAGATCCAGGTGAATTTCGCCGCCCGCAATTCCTGGGTGACGACGATCTTCGATCAGCCGGTGCATCAGGATCCCGACTATTACATGCAGCAGGAACAGATCATTTCCTTCCAGCACCCCGACCACGACACCGAGGTCTGGCCGCAATTTCCGCACACCTCCTGACCGGCAGTTTTAAGTTACCCTTGAAAGCAAAAGCATGACCGAAATTCTCCGCACGCTCTATCCCGAAATCGAGGCTTATGCCTCTGGCTATCTCGACGTTGGTGACGGCCACACGATCTATTGGGAGAAATCCGGCACGCCGGGCGCCAAGCCCGCCGTCTTCCTGCATGGCGGCCCCGGCGGCACGATCTCGCCCAATCACCGCCGCCTGTTCGACCCGAAGCTTTATGACGTAACGCTGTTCGATCAGCGCGGCTGTGGCAAATCCACGCCGCATGCTAAGCTCGAGGCCAACACCACCTGGCATCTGGTGGCCGATATCGAGCGGCTGCGCGAGATGGCGGGCGTCGAACAATGGCTGGTCTTCGGTGGCTCCTGGGGCTCGACCCTGGCGCTTGCCTATGCGCAAAAGCATCCGGAGCGCGTTTCCGAGCTGGTCGTGCGCGGCATCTACACGCTGACCAAGGCCGAACTCGACTGGTACTATCAGTTCGGCGTTTCGGAAATGTTCCCCGACAAATGGGAGCGCTTCATCGCCCCGATCCCGGAAAACGAACGTCACGAGATGATGCTCGCCTATCACCGGAGGCTGACCAGCGACGACCGGGCAACCCGTGTTGCCGCCGCCAAGTCCTGGAGCATCTGGGAAGGGGAAACCATCACGCTACTGCCGGAACCGGCGACATCGACGCCGTTCGAGGAGGAGGAATACGCCCACGCCTTCGCCCGTATCGAAAACCACTTCTTCGTCAATGCCGGCTGGCTGGACGAGGGGCAGCTCTTGCGCGACGCCCATAAGCTGCATGGCATCCCGGGCGTCATCGTCCACGGCCGCTACGATATGCCATGCCCGGCAAAATATGCCTGGGCGCTGCACAAGGCGTGGGGCGAAGCGGAGTTTCATCTGATCGAAGGAGCGGGGCACGCCTATTCCGAGCCCGGCATTCTCGACAGGCTGATCCGGGCGACGGACCGGTTTGCGGGGAAATAGTAAAGGCTGCCCCTCATCCGGCCTGTCGGCCACCTTCTCCCCGTGAACGGCGAGAAGGGACAAGCGGCGACCTCGATCATCGCCTCTCCCTGCTTGCGGGGAGAGGGCTAGGGTGAGGGTTTTTTATAAAGTATTCCGTTCCTTTGGAGGGAACATTTATGGCGACGACACGCGAACGCATCCATCTCTTCGACACCACCCTGCGCGACGGCCAGCAGACGCCGGGCATCGATTTTTCCGTCGAGGACAAGATCGCCATTGCGGCGATGCTGGACGAGTTCGGCATGGACTATGTCGAGGGCGGCTACCCCGGCGCCAATCCGACCGATACCGAGTTTTTCAGCAAGAAGCGCACGAAAACCGCGCGCTTCGTCGCCTTCGGCATGACCAAGCGGGCCGGCGTTTCCGCCTCCAACGATCCGGGGCTGACGAGCCTTTTGCAGGCGCAAAGCGACGCGATCTGTCTTGTCGCCAAGAGCTGGGATTATCATGTCCGCGTGGCGCTTGGCTGCACCAACGCAGAAAACCTCGAATCGATCCAGTCCTCGGTCGAAGCTGTCGTTGCGAGCGGCAAGGAAGCGATGATCGACTGCGAGCATTTCTTCGACGGCTACAAGGCAAACCCGGCCTATGCGCTCGCCTGCGCGAAAACAGCTTTTGACGCCGGCGCCCGTTGGGTGGTGCTCTGCGATACCAATGGCGGCACCCAGCCGCCGGAAATCCGCGACATCGTCGCAGCCGTCATTGCGCACGGCGTTCCCGGCGCCCATCTCGGCATTCATGCGCACAACGACACGGGGCAGGCGGTCGCCAATTCGCTCGCCGCCGTCGAGGCAGGCGTGCGCCAGATCCAGGGCACGCTGAACGGCATCGGCGAACGCTGCGGCAACGCCAATCTGGTGACACTGATCCCGACGCTGGCACTGAAGGAAACCTATACAAGCCGCTTCGAAACGGCGATCGATGGCGACCGGCTGCAGGAACTCACCCAGCTTTCGCATTCCTTCGACGAGCTTCTCAACCGTTCGCCGGACCATCAGATGCCCTATGTCGGCGCCTCCGCCTTTGCCACCAAGGCCGGCATCCATGCCTCGGCTTTGTTGAAAGACCCGCGCACCTACGAGCATGTGACGCCCGAAAGTGTCGGCAACCTGCGCAAGGTGATGGTGTCGGACCAGGGCGGCAAGGCCAATTTCATCAATGCCCTGAAGCGACGCGGCATCATCGTCTCCAAGGACGATCCGAAGCTCGACAAGCTGATTTCCATCGTCAAGGAAAACGAGGCGACCGGCTATGCCTATGAAGGGGCGGACGCGAGCTTTGCGCTGCTTGCCCAGCGCACGCTCAGTTCCGTGCCGGATTTCTTCCACGTCGAAAGCTTCCGCGTCATGGTCGAGCGCCGCTTCGATGCCAACGGCAACCTGAAGACGGTCTCGGAGGCGGTGGTAAAGGTATCGGTCGACGGCGAAACGATGATGTCCGTCGCCGAAGGCCATGGTCCCGTCAACGCGCTCGATCTGGCGCTGCGCAAGGATCTTGGCAAATACCAGTCGGAGATCGAGGATCTGGAGCTGGTGGACTACAAGGTCCGTATCCTCAATGGCGGCACCGGCGCCATCACCCGCGTCCTCATCGAATCCGTCGACGGTACCGGCGCCCGCTGGTGGACGGTCGGGGTTTCCGACAACATCATCGATGCGTCATTCCAGGCACTGATGGATTCGATCGTGTTCAAGCTGTTGAAGAACCGGGATCAGGCGGGATTGGCTGCGGCGGAGTGAGGCGAGGGGAGGCGATCGCCGTTCGACTGCATGTTACAATCCCTGGGGACTTTGCGCAGCGCAAGGTTCTGGTGCAGACCGGTCCGGCGGTCGTTTGGATCCGGTGGCCCAATACACGCCGCCAGGAGCTTCTTACCCGGTTCGAAATAGCCTTACCGGCAGTTGTCGCCGCACTATTGCGCGGCGAGACATTGATAGAGGTGGTCTGACAAAGCGCCGGACGCTGCACCTCACAACACCGGCCAGAACGTCGCAAACCCGTCCGCGCCGCCGCCCCCGTCCTCGATCATTACGCCCTTCACATCGGCAATCAGTCCGTGCCGCCGTGAAAATCCACTGTGAGCTTTGTTGTAGCAAGGTTCACGGAAATGAATTGGTTGATCAATGGCCTTTGGAGTAGGACGAGTGAAACAACGAAGAGCGGCCACAAGGCACGCTGTAACGGGATGAAATGCCATGGCTGACGCGAAACAAACACCGGTGGTGCAGAACGGTGATTCGCCGCGCGGCTTTGCCTTCGCTCTGACCGCCTATCTGCTCTGGGGGTTCCTGCCATTTTTCATGAAGGCCGTCGCACACATCCCGGCCTTCGAAGTGGTGGCGCACCGGATCGTCTGGTCGGTGCCGCTGGCCGGTGCCGTTCTGATCCTGCTTGGCCGCACGGACGATGTGAAGGTCGCGCTGCGTTCGCCGCGTATGCTGAAGATGGCGATGCTGACGGCGGTGCTGATCACCATCAACTGGGGCATCTATGTCTGGGCGATCGGGGCAGGGCGGGCGCTGGAAACGGCACTCGGCTATTATATCAACCCACTGTTCTCGATCTTCCTGGGCGCCGTCCTGCTGAAGGAAAAGCTCAATCCGGCACAGATCGTGGCGATCGTACTGGCCGCCATCGCCGTCGTCGTCCTCGCCTTCGATGCGGGCGGCTTGCCATGGGTTTCCATCGGCCTGGCGCTGTCCTGGGGATTGTACGCCTTCTTCCGCAAGACGCTGCCGGTCGGTCCCAATCAGGGGTTCTTCCTGGAAGTGCTGCTGCTCAGCGTTCCGGCTCTCGCCTATATCGCCTACCTGGAAATGACAGGCCAGGGCCATTTCATCGATACCGGCTGGGCCGATGTCGCCTGGCTGATGGCCTGTGGCGTCGTGACTGCGGTTCCGCTGATGATCTATGCCAACGGCGCCAAGCTGCTTAAGCTCTCGACCATCGGCATCATGCAGTACATCGCCCCGACGATGATCTTCATCATCGCCGTTTTCGTCTTCCACGAGCCCTTCGGCACGTCGAAGCTGATTGCCTTCATCCTGATCTGGGCAGCGCTGGCGGTCTATTCGACGTCCATGATCATGGAAAGCCGTGCCCGCCGGGCTGCTGTACTGAACCCGGCCGAATAATCGGCCGGGGTTGGCTTACGGTCCTCAAAGCTTTGCAATAATCCCCTCGTCGCCATCGCGATCGACTTGGCTTGCCCAGTGGGCAAGCAAAGCCGGAACGACCTCTTCTGGCGCATCGATCACCAGCGGCTGGACGAGATGGGCGGTGTGGATGAAGCCGCTGTCGGCCATATGCTGGACCAGTTTCATCAGCGGGTCCCAGAAGCCGTTGATATTGACGAGCACGATCGGCTTGCGGTGGCGGCCGAGCTGCGCCCAGGTCATGACCTCGACGATTTCCTCAAGGGTTCCGATCCCGCCCGGCAGCGTGACGAAGGCGTCGGAACGCTCGAACATCTTGTGCTTGCGCTCATGCATGTCAGGCGTGACGATCAGTTCGCTCAGCTGCCCCAGCGAATGACGGGTGGCCTCCATATCCATCAGGAATTCTGGTATAATGCCGGTAACGCGTCCGCCATGCGAAAGAACGCCACTCGCGACAGCGCCCATGATGCCCTTGGTACCGCCGCCATAGACGAGGTGAAGATGATTCTCGGCAATGGATTTGCCGAGGATTCGACCGGCATCCATGAAGGACTGGTCGCCTCCGGGCTGCGAACCGCAATAGACGCAGATGGATCGAATCGGGATATTTTGCTCATTCATGGTCCAAAGAGACATCGCAGTGYGGCAGTCGTCAAGAAAAATGACGAAAAACGGGCCTGTTCGTAGGTTGGAACATGCGGCGCTGCTTGTGGAAAATGTTGGGAATCGTTAGCAATTTTTAAGCATGAGCTGACGTAATGGGCAGGCTGATTCTATTCAGCAAAAACCGGCGGAAAGCTGCACGGGCTTGGAAAAGGCTGTCTTTCTGCGCTCATGCCGGGCGCAGACGGTTCCGGGCCATTTGGAGATTTGCATGATGAAGAACAAGGCCGGCTGGGTGGCCCTTATCGTCCTGGCAATTGCGTCGCTGTTGATGATTTTCTTTGTCCTGCCCAATATCAACGGCGGCAAAGATAAGATCACGGCGGAAGCGAYGGGTGACAGTACTGCCAAGCAGGCTGATGCCAAGCCCGTCGATGCAAAGGGCGCGCGCCCGACGGCTGAGAGCGAAACGGCAAATACCACGGCAACGGACGTCAACTCTGCCGATCCAGCCGCATGGGCTGTGCCGGGCTTTGATGTGCTGCGCGTCGAGCCGGATGGTTCGACCGTGATTGCCGGACGGGCGCAGCCCAACACCAAGCTCGAGATCGTCAATGGCGAGACTGTCATCGGCACGGCGGATGTCGGCGCGACCGGCGATTTTGCCGCAGTCTTCGACAAGCCGCTGCCGGCCGGCGACTATCAGCTGACGCTGCGCAGTGTTGGCGAAAACGGAGTGACCAAGTCCTCGGATGAGGTCGCGACCGTCTCGATCCCGAAGGACAAGGCCGGCGAGCTGCTCGCCATGGTGTCGAAGCCGGGCGAGGCAAGCCGCATCATCACCAAGCCGGTGGCCGAAGCGGCTGCCGCTGGCGAGGTGGCGAAGGCCGAACCTGCGCCGGGCACCGCCGAGACAGCCACGGACGTCGCAAAGCCTGCCGACGCTGCTGCGGTTGCGGCAACCGGCGACAAATCGCTTGTCGGCGTTTCCGCCGTCGAGATCGAAGGCAAGAAGATCTTTGTTGCCGGCAATGCCAAGGCCGGTGCGATGGTACGCATCTATGCCGATGACATGCTGGTCGGAGAAACAAAGACCGACGAGCAGGGCCGTTTCGTCGTCGATGGCACGATCGAGCTGCCTGTCGGCAATCACACGATCCGGGCCGATATGATGGGCGCCGATGGCAGCAAGGTCGAATTGCGCGCCGCCGTACCGTTCGATCGTCCGGCCGGTGATCAGGTGGCGGCCGTTGCCCAAGGCAATGCACAGGGCTCTGTCGTGCCGGTCGAAGGCGGCAGTTTCGATGGCTTGCGCCTGGAGGCAACCAAGGCGCTTAGCCTGCTGAAAGGCCTGTTTGCCGGCGGCAAGGTTCCGACAGCCGAGGAGCTGGCCGCTGCGCGTTCATCGACGGAAATTGCCTTGAAGTCGCTCGCCGATTTCAAGGTTGCGGATAATCTCGACGCAAGCGTCAGGGAAACCGCTGCCAAGACCTCTGCTGCTGCGACGGATGCGCTTGCCATGCTGAAGGCGCTTCCCAAGGATGCGGCCAGCGTTTCGGCAGCGCTCGGCAAGATCGAGGCTGCGGTCGGCTCGGCGCTGATGCCGCGCACGGACGGCACCGGCAACGACGCTGTTGCGGGCGAAACCACGACGCCGGCTGCGGCTCAGGACAGTGCAGCAGCTGCAAGCACGGCGCCTGCTGAGGGCGGCAATGCCGCAAAGCCCGCGACGGCGGCGGAGACGGCACAGAAGCCTGCCGCAGAGCCAGGCACGGCCGCTACGGCAACGGACAAGGCTGCTCCTGCAACGGGGCAGGCGGCCGCCGAACCGGAAACCGTCCAGCAGGCGCCGCTGCAACACAGCAAGACCTCGGTGATCATCCGCCGCGGCGATACGCTCTGGCAGATCTCGCGCCGCGTCTATGGTGCGGGCGTGCGCTACACGACGATCTACCTCGCCAATGAGGACCAGATCACCAACCCGGACCGGATCATGCCGGGCCAGATATTCGGCGTGCCGGACAAGGCGATGTCGGAAGCCGAATCGGAAGAGATGCACCGCAAGCACGTGAAGCATCTGCCCTGACGGCTTTTTACACGTTGCTCCATTGCAGCGGACTTGGATGAGACCTATCTGGAACACAAAGCGGCGCCTTGGGAAAGGCGCCGCTTTTGATTGGAAATTGCGTCTTTGCGCTACCCTCGTCCTTCATTGTCGTGACATCGAAGGCGCGCAAGGACTGCCGTCTGTGAGAAGCGGCTGGGGAACAAAGGCGGACAGGACGTGGCAGCGCAAAAAAAGACGGTATCGGCGGATGCGGGCAACCCGCTGCAGACGATCATCAACCTGTGGCCCTATATGTGGCCGACCGGCCGCACCGATCTGAAGATGCGCGTGGTCTGGGCGACGGTCATCCTGCTGGCCGCCAAGGTCGTGTTGCTGCTTGTGCCTTATTTCTTCAAATGGGCAACCGATGCGTTGAACGGCAAGACCGATATTACCGGCGTTCTGCCGGTTGCCTTCACCGGCGCTGTCATGCTGGTGCTGGCCTATAATCTCGCCCGGCTGCTGCAGGCGGGGCTCAACCAGTTGCGCGATGCGCTGTTTGCCAGCGTCGGCCAGCATGCGGTGCGCCAGCTTGCCTACCGTACTTTCGTCCATATGCACCAGCTATCGCTGCGCTTCCATCTGGAGCGGCGCACCGGCGGCCTGTCGCGCATCATCGAGCGTGGTACCAAGGGCATCGAGACGATCGTCCGCTTCACCATCCTCAACACCGTGCCGACGCTCATCGAGTTCCTGTTGACCGCGATCATCTTCTGGTGGGGCTACGGTTTCAGCTATCTGCTGGTGACAGCCGTCACGGTCGCCCTCTACATCTGGTTCACCATCAAGGCGAGTGACTGGCGCATCGGCATCCGCCGCGCCATGAACAACAGCGATACCGACGCCAACACCAAGGCGATCGATTCGCTGCTCAACTTCGAGACGGTCAAATATTTCGGCAATGAAGAGATGGAAGCGAAGCGCTTCGACCAGTCGATGGAGCGCTATGAGCGCGCGGCGACCCAGGTCTGGACCTCGCTCGGCTGGCTGAACTTCGGCCAGGCGGTTATTTTCGGCGGCGGTACGGCGATCATGATGGTGATGTCGGCGCTCGCCGTCCAGCGCGGCGAGCAGTCGCTCGGCGATTTCGTCTTCATCAACGCCGTGCTGATGCAGCTGTCCATCCCGCTCAATTTCATCGGCTTCGTCTACCGCGAAATCCGCCAGGGCCTGACCGATATCGAGCAGATGTTCGACCTGCTCGAAGTCGAGGCCGAGGTGCTGGACAGCCCGGATGCCCAGGAGCTGGTGATCGGCAAGGGTGCCATTGCCTTCAAGGACGTGCACTTTGCCTATGACCCCGCCCGGCCGATCCTCAAGGGCATCACCTTCGAGGTTCCGGCCGGCAAGACCGTCGCGGTCGTCGGGCCATCGGGCGCCGGCAAATCGACGCTATCGCGGCTGCTCTACCGTTTCTATGATGTCCAGGACGGCTCGATCACTATCGACGGCCAGGACGTCCGCGATGTGAAGCAGAAGAGCCTGCGCGCCGTCATCGGCATGGTGCCGCAGGATACCGTCCTGTTCAACGACACCATCGCATACAATATCCGCTACGGCCGCACGTCTGCCACGCAGGCCGAGGTCGAGGCTGCAGCCGATATTGCCCAGATCGGCGGCTTCATCAAAAGCCTGCCCGAAGGCTATGGCGCCATGGTCGGTGAACGCGGCCTCAAACTGTCGGGCGGTGAAAAACAGCGCGTCGCCATCGCTCGAACCGTGCTGAAAAGCCCGCCGATCTTGATCCTCGACGAGGCGACCTCGGCGCTCGACACCCGCACCGAGCAGGAGATCCAGACGGCGCTCGATATCGTATCGCAGAACCGCACGACGCTGGTCATTGCGCATCGCCTGTCGACGGTCATTCATGCCGACGAAATCATCGTCCTGAAGGACGGCGGCATCGCCGAGCGCGGCACGCATGGGGAACTCATCGACCGTGACGGCCTTTACGCCTCCATGTGGAACCGCCAGCGCGAAGCGACGCAGGCCGAGGAGACACTGAAGAAGGTTCGCGAGAGCGACGATCTTGGGGTCGTGGTGCGCGGTGTGGCGGCTGTGTGAAATGAGGCAGTAGGCAGTAGGCAGTAGGCAGTAGGCAGTAGGCAGTAGGCAGTAGGCAGTAGGCAGTAGGCAGTAGGCAGTAGGCAGTAGGCAGTCGATCATCCTCGCCTGCCTATTGCCTAACTCCTAATACCAGACACCGCATTGCCCGGCCCGCTGTTTCGCGGTAGGTGCTGGGGCCAAGAAAATCTGGAGACGTGAGTTCATGAGCTTGATCAATACGGTGCGCAACACGCTGGTGCCGGTACACAAGGAAGGCTATCCCTTCATCGCCGGTTTCTTCGTCGTTTCGCTGGTTCTCGGCTTCCTGTGGGAGCCGCTGATGTGGATCGGCTTCATCCTGACGGCCTGGTGCGCCTATTTCTTCCGCGATCCCGAACGCATGACCCCGCTCGACGACGATCTCGTCATCAGCCCTGCCGACGGCCGTGTCTCTTCGATCGCGATGATGACGCCGCCGGAAGAATTGGGGCTTGGAACGGTGCCGATGCTGCGCATCACCGTGTTCATGAATGTCTTCAATTGCCATGTAAACCGGGCGCCCATGCAAGGTTCCATTCGCCGGATCGCCTACCGTGCCGGCAAATTCGTCAATGCGGAACTGGACAAGGCAAGCCATGAGAACGAGCGCAACGGCGTGGTCATCGACACCACGCATGGGGAAATCGGCGTCGTCCAGATCGCCGGTCTCGTTGCCCGCCGCATCGTCTGCTGGTCGGCCGTGAACGATACGCTGCAGGCCGGCGAGCGTTTCGGTCTCATCCGTTTCGGCTCCCGTCTTGACGTCTTCCTGCCGGAAGGCGCTGAGCCGCGCGTCAGTCTCGGCCAGACGGCGATCGCCGGCGAAACCGTGCTTGCGGAATTCGGCTCCGCCAAAGGCCCGGTCATCAGCCGCCGCGGTTGATGACACCCTAAAGCATGTCGCGCAAAAGTGCGCAGCGGTCTTGCGATAACGACATGCGTAAAGTCAAAGACCTAAAGCGCGAGACGCGAATCTGAAAGATCGCGGCGCGCTTTAGCCATCGAAACAGGAACAGGATCACGCCATGGAAACCCCCTTTCCGTCCTTTGAACCGAATGGCCCGAATGACGAGGCACGCGGTCCGCGCCTGAGGGAAATTCCGCTACGGCTGATCGTGCCCAACCTGATCACCGTGCTCGCCATCTGCGCTGGCCTCTCCGGCGTGCGGCTGGCCTTTGAAAACCGCTTCGAGCTTGCCGTTGCCATGGTGCTGGTCGCAGCTTTCCTCGATGGCATCGACGGCCGCGTCGCTCGCCTGATGAAGGCCACTTCGAAATTCGGCGCCCAGATGGATTCGCTTGCCGACATCGTCAATTTCGGTGTGGCGCCAGCGCTCGTGCTCTATGCCTTCGTTCTCGATCAGGCGCGTTCGCTGGGCTGGATTGCTGCGTTGATCTATGTGATTGCCGCCGGCTTGCGCCTTGCCCGCTTCAACGTCATGGCGGAGCGCGAGGTCAAGGCCACCTGGCAGTCGGAATACTTTGTCGGCGTGCCGGCCCCGGCCGGTGCCATGCTCGTGCTGCTGCCGATGTATCTGGGGCTTCTCGGCGTGGTGCCGGATCGCACCATGGCCGTCATTTCCGCCGGTTACACCGTTCTGATTGCGTTCCTCCTGGTCAGCCGCCTGCCGGTCTGGTCGGGCAAGTCGGAAAACCGCGTCCGCCGCGACCTCGTCCTGCCGATCATTCTGTTCGTCGTGCTCTATGTTGCGACGCTGATGAGCTTTACCTGGGAAACCATGGTGGTCACGGCGGTCGGCTATCTCGTCAGCCTGCCGTTCGGCGCACGCAAGTGGCAGAAGAAATACGGCAGCTGGCCGCTGCATCCGGACCATCCGGTGACGGTGGAAGACGGGCTGCCGGACGAGAAGAAATAGCACTCTTGCATGTCACAATGAAAAAGCCGTCGCGATGATCGTCGCGACGGCTTTTTTTGTGAAATCAGGCAAGGATCAATCCGGCAGCCGATAATCGACGATGCGGTTTTCCCGCACGATGAACAGCTTTCCCGTTTCCGTCTGTTCAGGCCCGACAAGCGGCAGGAGCTTTGCTGCGACTTCGGATGGATGCGGAACCGTTGACGGGTCTTCGCCCGGCATGGCCTGTGCACGCATGGCTGTGCGGGTGGCGCCTGGATCGACCGAGAGGATGCGCAAGGGCAGGCGCTGTGTCTCGCCGGCCCAGGTGCGCGCCAAGGCCTCCACGGCTGCCTTGGAGGCGGAGTAGGGGCCCCAGAAGGGCTTGCACTTGTGGGCAGCACTCGAGGACAGGATCAGGGCGCGGCCGGCACCCGATTGCTGCAGGAGCGGATCGACGGAGCGGATCAGCCGCCAGGTGGCGGTGACATTGACGGTCATGACCTTTTCGAACACCTTGGCCTCGACATGGCCGACCGGCGAGATGACGCCGAGCACCCCGGCATTGGCAACGAGGATATCCAGTTTGCCCCAGCGCTCGTTGATGGCGCCGCCGAGCTTGTCGATCGCCGCCATGTCGGCAAGATCGAATGGAACCAGCGTCGCCGGTAATCCGCCAGCCGACTTGATCGCGTCGTCAAGGTCCTCCAGTCCGCCGACTGTGCGGGCGCAGGCGATCACCTGAGCGCCGGCCTTGGCCAGTTCAAGCGCTGTGAAATAGCCGATGCCGCGCGACGCGCCTGTGACCAGGGCTATACGGCCGGTGAGATCGATCATGTCTGCTAGCTCCGAATTTCTTACAGTGCCGCGCGTCGTTCATGACGCCAAAGGTCGCTGTAACACTTTAAATCTTATGCAGTAAGCCAGGGTTTGCTGCCACACGTTCGGCCGCATGCGCACGTCACACGGCAAACAAGTCACGCAGCAAAACCGTGAACAGGCGAGGGGGGAGCCTCGAGACCGTTTCCGGCTCAAGGCTCCCCCTCGAGGACAGAGATCAGCCCTTGCTGGCAAGCATCGACAGCTTGGGGCTCGAATTGTCGCCGTTCTTGTCGAGAAGGCGCGTCGGATAATCGCCGGTAAAATAATGGTCGGTGAACTGCGGCCGGGCCGGATTGCGCTTCTCGCCGCCGACGGCGCGGTAGAGACCGTCGATCGACAGGAATTCCAGCGAGTCGGCGCCGATGAACTTGCACATGGAGGCAAGGTCGGCATGCTGGTTGGCCAGCAGCTTGTCGGCGTCCGGCGTGTCGATGCCGTAGAAATCGGGGTGGTAGATCATCGGGCTGGCAACGCGGATATGCACTTCGCGGGCACCCGCCTCGCGGATCATCTGGACGATCTTCAGCGAGGTGGTGCCGCGCACGATCGAATCGTCGACCAAAACGACCCGCTTGCCTTCGATCATGGCTCGGTTGGCCGAGTGCTTCAGCTTGACGCCAAAGGCACGGATCGACTGTGTCGGCTCGATGAAGGTACGCCCGACATAATGGTTGCGGATGATGCCGTATTCGAACGGGATGCCGCTCTCCTGCGCGTAGCCGAGGGCTGCCGGCGTTCCGCCGTCCGGAACCGGAACGACAACGTCGGCCTCCACGGGCGATTCCTTGGCAAGGTTGATGCCCATGTTCTTGCGCGCCACGTAGACGCTGCGGCCGCCGACCACCGAATCGGGGCGGGCGAAATAGACATATTCGAACAGGCAGAGCCGCTCCGGTTGCGGATTGACGGGCTTGCGGGCATCGATCTGGATCGAGCCATCCGGCTGGATTTCGCAGATGATGACTTCGCCGTTTTCCACGTCGCGGATGTATTTCGCGCCGATGATGTCGAGCGCGCAGGTTTCCGAGCAGAAGATCGGCTTGCCGTCGAGTTCGCCCATCACCAGCGGCCGGATGCCGGTCGGGTCACGCGCCGCGATCAGCTTCGTGCGCGTCATGGCAACCATCGAATAGCCGCCCTCCATCTGCCGGATGGCATCGATGAAGCGGTCGGCCGTCGAGGTGTGGCGCGAGCGGGCGATGAGGTGGAGGACGACTTCGGTATCGGAGGTTGATTGACAGATAGCGCCGGTGGCGATGATCTGGCGGCGCAGCGTCAGGCCGTTGGTGAAGTTGCCGTTGTGGGCGATGGCAATGCCGCCGACTTCCAGTTCTGCAAACAGCGGCTGAACGTTGCGCAGCGCAACTTCGCCGGTGGTCGAATAGCGGGTATGGCCGATCGAGATGGTGCCGGGCAGCTTTGCGAGGATCGCTGGATCCGTGTAGTGGTCGCCGACGAGGCCCATGCGCTTTTCGGTATAGAACTGCGCGCCGTCGAAGGTGACGATGCCGGCCGCTTCCTGTCCGCGATGCTGCAACGCGTGCAGCCCGAGCGCTGTCAGGGTCGCCGCATCCGCATGCCCCAGGATGCCGAAGACGCCGCATTCCTCATGCAGCGTATCGCCATCGATTTCGTCGTTGATCTCTGCGGCTCGCAAATGGGTCATCGCTGTTGGCCTTTGTGTTAACGGCTGGAACGCGTTTGGCATATCGTATCGGGTCTTTACTCCTTCAAGCCGGCAAGGCCTGAGGGTTTCACATGTCATCGTTGCAAAATGGACAGAGCCCGCAAAAGCGGGCCCTCATTTTATCATGCGGCCTTAGCCGTTGGTAGCTGCACCATTGGTGGCAGGTGTTTCTTCGGCCGGAGGCTGGGTCGTTGCGCCGCCGGTGCCTTCGTTTTCGCCTTCGCCGGTCGTGTCCTTGCCGCGCAGGCGGTCGAGAATGGTGGCATCGGCATTTTCAGGCAAAAGCGCGATCAGCTTGCCGCCGAGATTGTCGAGCAGCGGCTTGGATTTCGCCGTGGTCACCCAGACCGGCTGCTGCTGCGGTGCCACCAGCCAGTTGAAGAACAGCATGGCGACGACGACGAGCAGGACGCCACGTGCGGCGCCGAACAGAAAGCCGAGGGTCCGGTCCAGCGCCCCGATACGGCTGTCGATGATGAAATCGGCGATCCGCATGGTGATGAACGAGACGACGATCAGCGCAACAAGGAAGACGACACCGGCCGAGCCGATCATCGCGACCGTATCGCTGCTGGTGTAGTTTTTCGCATAGGGCAGCAGAAACGGGTAGAGGAAATAGGCGGCAGCCGCAGCGCCGACCCAGCTTGCGACCGACAGAACTTCCCGGGAGAAGCCGCGGACCATGGCCAGGATGGCTGAGAAAAGCGCGACGCCGAGAACGATACCGTCGAGAATTGTAATGGGCATATTTGTCCTACTCCGAAACCGCCTGCTGCACCGCGCGTCCTGCCGGACGCGCAAAGGACGCGGCACTCTTTTGTATCTGCAGCATGGCTTTTAAATCGAGCGCGATTTAAAAGCCATGCTGCAACGCGACCCCACGCTGATTTTCCGCGAACCATATATGATGACGCCGCGAGCGTCTTTCGATGGTCCGCCGTTGAACACTGTTTTCACCGGAATTCGCCATTTTTAAGCGGCAGCTTCCTCAATCGTCGTTGTCCGCCTGCTTCAGCGCTCCCTTCGATCCGGCAATGCGCGCCACCAGATCCGGCAGGCTTTCCATCTCCGCCCAGCTCATGCCGTTGCCTTTGGGCAGGTCGGCGGAGGCGGCAGGCAGGACGGCCTGTGAAAAGCCGAGTTTTTCGGCTTCTTTAAGGCGCTGGGCGGTATGCGCAACCGRCCGGATGGCCCCGGACAGACTGACTTCGCCGAAATAGACGCAATCGGAGGGAAGGGCAAGACCGGCAAGCGACGAAACCAGTGCGGAAGCGACCGCAAGATCGGCTGCAGGCTCCGAAATCCGGTATCCGCCGGCAATATTGAGATAAACGTCGTGCTGCCCGAGCCGCACCCCGCAATGGGCCTCGAGCACGGCAAGGATCATCGACAGCCGGGCCGAGTCCCAGCCGACGACGGCGCGCCGCGGCGTTCCAAGCGATGTCGGCGCCACCAGCGCCTGAACTTCGACCAGCACGGGGCGTGTGCCCTCCATGCCGGCAAAGACTGCAGCCCCCGGCGATTTCGAGTTGCGCTCGCCGAGAAACAGTTCCGACGGATTGGTGACTTCCCGAAGCCCCCTGTCGGACATCTCGAACACGCCGATCTCGTCTGTCGGGCCAAAACGGTTCTTGACGGTGCGCAGGATGCGGTAGTGATGGCCGCGATCGCCTTCGAAATAGAGCACCGCATCGACCATATGCTCGACAACGCGCGGGCCGGCAATCTGGCCTTCCTTGGTGACATGGCCGACCAGCACGACGGCCGCACCCGTCTGCTTGGCAAAGCGGATCATCGCCTGAACGCCGGTGCGCACCTGTGTCACCGTGCCGGGCGCTGAATCGGCGGTGTCGCTCCACAGCGTCTGGATCGAATCGATGATGGCGAGATCCGGCCGCTTGCCGTCGCCGAGCGTCGCCAGAATGTCCTCGACATTGGTTTCTGCCGCCAAGAGCACTTCGGTGTCGGCCGCACCCAGGCGCTGGGCGCGCAGCCGCACCTGCGCCACGGCCTCTTCGCCCGAAACGTAGATGATCCGGTGTCCGCGCCGCGACAGCGCTGCGGCAGCCTGCATCAGCACCGTCGACTTGCCGATGCCCGGATCGCCGCCGATCAGCACCGCTGAACCGCGCACGAAGCCGCCGCCGGTCGCCCGGTCAAGCTCGGAAATGCCCGTCATGACGCGCGGCGCGTCCTCGATCTCGCCCGACAGCGTCGTCAGCGCCACCGGTCGGCCCTTCTTCGGCGTCCGGCCGGGTCCGCCGCCGATGCCACCCATCGGGTCTTCCTCGACGATCGTGTTCCACTGGTTGCAGCCTTCGCATTTTCCCACCCATCGGGCGTGAACGGTTCCGCAGTTCTGGCAGATGAATTGTGTCCGGGCTTTCGCCATCAAGTTTCACTTTCGGGGAAGTCTTCAGAGGTGATGTCCTGGCGGCCGTGAAGGATGCGCAGGATCAGGAGGTGGGACGCTGTGACACGGAAGTAAATCAAATGATTTCGGAAAAAGTCGGCTCGCAAATCCGGGTTCATATCGTCCCTGGAAGCACTGGTCAGGCCCAAATCAGCAACGGACCTGATTTTCGCCTCGATGTCAGGACACGCTCTGCAGCTTTCGGGTTCGTTTTCGCGATATAATCATAGATCTCGGTCAGGTCATCTGCGGCATGTTCGGACAGGCGAAAGCGCCTTCTCCGCATCAGGTGTTTCGCGCCTTCGAGCGATCCATGATAAATTCGGTCAAATCGTCGTCTTCACCAAACTCGTAGAAACGTCCGGCGGCGATGTCGTCCAAACCTTCTTGAATGAGCGTTTTGAGAGCCGCCTCATCACGCTGTAATGACCGCAGTCCGGCATGGACCACGTCGTTTACAGACTTGTAGGGGCCGCTTCGAACGCGTTCTTCAATAAACGCCCGATCTTCTTCACTCAATTGGATATCAGACACGATGATCTCCTTTTGTTCCAGTTTAGAACATCACTTTCCGGATTCCAAGCGGCAATCTCGAAAAGCTATTCTGCCTCGAGATAGGCCCGTTCATACCGGGTCCCCAGGCTGGTCAGCATCTCGTAGCCGATCGTCCCGCCAGCGTGGGCCACGTCGTCGATGGCGATATTGTTGCCGAACAGTTCGATATAGTCACCGGGCCGGACGGCATTGTCGGCAAAGTCGGTGATGTCGAACAGGCTGAGGTCCATGGTGACCCGGCCGAGGTGTGGGGTCCTCTGGCCGTGCAGGAAGCCGAAGGCGCCCGAGGCCGTTGCCTGGCGCAGGGTAACGCCGCCGCCGGAGACCGAGCGGTGGTAGCCGTCAGCGTAGCCGATGGCGACGATCGCCACCCGGCTGTCGCGGGAAAATTGGGCTGAACCGCCATAGCTTGCGGTCTCGCCCGTCCGGACGCGGCGGATCTGCAGGATGCGCGCCTCGGCCGTCACCACCGGTTTCATCGGATTTATCATGCCGTTGACGGCCTCGCCGCCATAAACGGCAATGCCCGGCCGGGTCATGTCGAAGTGGAAATCCGGCCCGAGGTGGACCCCGGCCGAATTGGCCAGGCTTGATTCGATGCCTTCGAAAGCGGCTGTAACCGCCCGGAATGATTCAAGCTGCCGGCGGTTCAGCGGATGCGCCTGGTCGTCGGCGCAGGCGAGGTGGCTCATCACCAAAATGGGCGAGAAGCTCGCAGGCCGCGCCGGATCGCCGGCAAGCGCCAGCGCTTCATCGAGCGTCAGACCGAGACGGTTCATGCCAGTATCGACATGCAGCACGCATGGATGATCGCCCCGCTCCGACAAGACCGACATGAAGAAGGCCAGTTGCTCCTCGGAATTGACGACCGGCACAAGATCATTGTCGAAGAACAGGGATTCGTTGCCCGGCCACATGCCGGCGAGGATATGGATGCGTCCGTCCGGTATGATCGGGCGAAGCGCCACGCCTTCCTCGGCACTGGCGACGAAAAAATCCCGCGCGCCAGCCCGGTAAAGCGTTTCTGCTGCCGGTTTAATCCCGAGGCCATAGGCATTCGCCTTGAGAACCGCCGCCGCCCGGGCCTTGCCGGACAGCTTGTCCATATGGCGCCAATTGTCGGCGAGCGCGCCCAGATCGATGATCAGACGGTTGGATGCCGCCGCAAAGGCGGGATCGGCGAAGGGGGGAGTGTACAAAATGGCCATGGCGAGAGAGATACAGCCAAGCGGCGGCGGCTGCAATCGCCGAAGCCCCGGTGGTCGATCCGCGATCGCCTTGGCCAGGATCGCGGATTGTCGCGGCGGGCGTCGGCCGAACGGCCTTTACATTATTGACGAGGTGATCAGCGGCTCGACTTCCATGAAGCCTTCGTAGATCATCTTCAGCGCCACGAAGAGGATGATGGCAAGGCCGAGATAGGAGATCCAGGGGTACCTGTTGAGCAGCTTGGCGATGAACGATGCGGCGACGCCCATCAGCGCGACGGATACTGCGAGCCCGAGGATGAGGATGTTGGGATGTTCGCGCGCGGCACCGGCGACGGCCAGAACGTTGTCGAGCGACATGGAGACATCGGCGATGACGATCTGGATTGCAGCCTGCTTCAGCGTCTTGCGCGCCGCGCCGTTGCCGACGGTACCGCTGTTGTCGATGTCTTCGCCGGTCAGTGTCTCCAGGCCCTCGTTTTCTTCCTTCGCCGAGGTCCGCAACTCGCGCCACATCTTCCAGCAGACCCATAGGAGCAGGATGCCGCCGACGAGCAGAAGGCCGAGGATCTGCAGCAACTGAGTGGCGAGAAGGGCAAAGATGATCCGCAAGACGGTGGCCGCCGCGATCCCGATCAGGATCGCCTTGCCGCGCTGTTCCTTGGGAAGCCCGGCTGCCGCAAGCCCGATGACAATGGCGTTGTCGCCTGCGAGAACGAGATCGATCGCAAGCACCTGCAGCAGCGCGATAAGAGCTTCCATGAACAGATTTCCCCAGTCTCAAAGATATCGATCGCAGCACATATGCCGCGATTTTCGGCTAATTTTCTTTCCGCTTATCGGCAAGCCCGGCGATTTGCAACACGGCGGCAACCCTCGCGTGGCTAGGCCGTATTTTTGCCGGCCTATGTTCCCAGCGGATCAGTGTTCCTCGTATTGCGTGAATGACGGATCGGCGAGATCGGTGAAGCGGGTGAATTCCGATTGGAAGGCGAGTTTGACCGTGCCGGTCGGCCCGTGGCGCTGCTTGGCGATGATCACGTCCGCCGTGCCCTTCACCTGTTCGAACTTCTGTTTCCACTCTTCGTATTTCGGGTCGAACTCGTCGCGCGGTTCCATATTCTTGACGTAGTATTCCTCGCGGAACACGAACAGCACGACGTCGGCGTCCTGCTCGATCGAGCCGGATTCGCGAAGGTCGGAGAGCTGTGGGCGCTTGTCTTCGCGGCTTTCCACCTGACGCGAAAGCTGTGATAGCGCAATGATCGGCACGTTCAGTTCCTTGCCGAGTGCTTTCAGACCGGTGGTGATCTGGGTGATTTCCTGCACGCGGTTGTCGCTCGATTTTCCTGAGCCCGTCATCAGCTGGATATAGTCCACCACCAGGCAGTCAAGGCCGCGCTGGCGCTTGAGGCGGCGGGCACGGGCCGAAAGCTGGGCAATCGAGATACCACCGGTCTGGTCGATATAGAGCGGCGTCTTCTGCATCGTCTGGGAAAAGCCGACCAGCTTCTCGAACTCGGCCTCGGAAATATCGCCGCGCCGGATCTTGGAGGAGGACACGTCGGTCTGCTCGGAGATGATACGCGTGGCCAGCTGTTCGGAAGACATTTCCAGTGAATAGAAGCCGACGACGCCGCCGTTCTTCGCCTTGAACGAGCCGTCGGCCTGGACCTCCGGTTCGTAGGCATGGGCGACGTTCCAGGCGATGTTGGTGGCAAGTGACGTCTTGCCCATGCCCGGGCGTCCGGCCAGCACGATCAAGTCGGAGCGCTGCAAGCCGCCCATGCGCGCATCGAGCGACTGGATGCCGGAGGAGATGCCCGAGAGGTGTCCATCGCGCTCGAAGGCCTGTCCAGCCATGTCGATCGCCAAGGCCACGGCGTCGTTGAAGGCCTGGAAGCCGCCGTCGTAGCGGCCGGTTTCGGCCAGTTCGAACAGGCGGCGTTCGGCGTCTTCGATCTGGCTTTGCGGCGGCATGTCGAGCGGCGCGTCATAGGCGATGTTGACCATGTCCTCGCCGATGGTGATCAGCGAGCGGCGCAGAGCCAGATCGTAGATCGCCCGGCCATAGTCTTCCGCATTGATGATGGAGACGGCTTCGGAGGCGAGGCGGGCGAGATACTGCGCCACCGTCATGTCGCCGACCTTCTCGTCGGCCTTCAGGAAGGTCTTGATGGTCACCGGATTGGCTGTTTTGCCCATGCGGATGATGTCGCCGGCAACTTCGAAAATCTTGCGGTGCAAGGGTTCGTTGAGGTGCACGGGCTTCAGAAAATCCGAGACCCGGTAGAAGGCATCGTTGTTGACGAGAATGGCGCCCAGCAGCGCCTGTTCCGCCTCAAGGTTGTTCGGCGCCTCGCGATACTGCGCTTCGGCCTGATCCTTGGCGATGGGTGCAAGTCTGCGCGCGATTTCGTTCATGGCGTCCCGTCTCTGTCTGTCGTCATTCTTGGTGCGGTACCGGTTTGCGGTTGTTGCAGCCAGGCGTCAATGACTTGCCTGCAACAGTGGCCGACGCATTGGGTGCGGTGGCAAGCCGTCACCGTTGTTCACAGGGGCTTCTCGTCGAACGCGAAAAATCTGTCGATAGCGCTCTTTCCTATTGACCGGATTTCATCCGAATCGGTGTCCGGCAACGGGTTGTCGCATTCTAGCCTGGGCGGGCGCGCTTCAAAGAGTTTTCGCACCGGCAGGATCGGCAGCTTGAAAGACGGCTCCGGTTCAACTAAGTAGGAATAAAATAAGTAGCACGCTACTAATATGAAAAAGGTACGAAATGCTCAACTCTGCCGTCAATCGTGAACTGTTCGATGCGCTGGCTTCGGTGAACCGCAAGCTGCGGGCGCTGTTCGACGCGCGGGTAAAGGAGCGCGGGCTGACATTGTCACGTGCGAGAGCCCTGTTTGCGCTGTCGAAGCGCGACGGTCTCAACCAGCGCGAACTGGCCGACGAACTCGGCATCGAGACACCGACGATCGTGCGGCTGCTGGATGGCATGGAGAAGCAGGGGTTTATCGAGCGGCGGGTCGAGGCAAGCGATAGGCGTGCCAAGCAGATCCATATGACCGCCAGGGGCCGCGACATTGCCGGCGAAATCGACAAGCTTGCCTGCGAAATCCGCGAACAGGTGCTGGGCGGCGTCGATGCCACCGACAAGGTAACAGCCTTGCACGTCGTCAGCCTGATGGCGGGTAATCTTGTCGCCATCGGCAAGGATTGAGCGGCACATGAACACGGCGTCCCCGCGCATCGCAAACGGCAATGACATCGAACGCGAAACGCCGGTTGCTGATCCAGCGCCGCTACCGGTCCAGCCACCGCCTGTCCCCATGAGCGCAGGCCGGGCAGCCATCTACATGGCGTCCTCGCTTCTCCTGTTCCTGACCCAAGGCCTGGGCATGAACCTGCTCAACGCCAATATCTATCAACTGCAGGGTTCGCTTTCGGCAACGACATCGGAGATCGGCTGGCTCTCTGCAGCCTATATGGCGCCCTATGCCTCGATGTCGATCGCGCTGTTCAAGATCCGCTCGCAATACGGCCTGCGGCGGTTTGCCGAACTCAGCATCGTCTGCTTCGTCTTTGCGTCCGTCCTCAATCTCTTTGTCTCCGACCTGCATTCGGCAACCGTCGTCCGCTTCCTGAGCGGCATGGCCGCGGCGCCGTTGTCGACGCTCGGCTTTCTCTACATGCTCGAGGCCTTCCCGCCGGCGCGCAAGCTATCGGTGGGCCTGAGCCTTGCCTTGATGAACACGACACTGTCGGCGCCGATCGCCCGGATCATCTCCCCGCCGCTGATGGATATCGGCGGCTGGCATGCACTCTACACGTTTGAGATGGGGCTTGCGCTCATCGCCCTGCCGGTCGTCTATCTCCTGCCGTTGACCGCGCCGCCGCGGGCAAAGGTGATCCAGAAGATGGATATCCTCAGCTACCTGCTGCTTGCCGCCGGTTTCGGTTGCCTGGCGGTCTTCTTGACCCTCGGTCGGCTCTATTGGTGGTTCGAGGCCTCGTGGCTGGGGCTGTTTCTGGCCGGAGCCATTGCATCGCTGACGCTGATGGTCGCCCTTGAGTTACCCCGCAAAATGCCTTTGCTCGACCTGCGCTGGGTGTTCTCGAAAGAGAACATGCACATGGCCGGCATCCTGCTTCTGTTTCGCGTGGTCAGCTCCGAGCAGACGACGACGGCGGCGAATTTCTACATACAGCTTGGTCTGCTCAATGAGCAGACCCGGACGATGTACGCGATCATCCTCATGGCCTCCATCGCCGGCGGGCTTGTCTGTACTGTTCTGATGCTGACGCGCTATGTCGAAACCGCGCATGTGCTGGCACTGGTGCTGATCGCCTCCGGTGCCCTTCTCGACAGCCAGTCGACCAGCCTGACCCGGCCGGAGCAGATGTATCTGAGCCAGGCGATGGTCGCGGCGGGCGCTGCGATGTTCCTGCCGCCGGTCATGTCAAAGGGATTTGCAGCGGTGCTGGCCAAGGGCGCTCCCTTCATCGTCAACTTTCTGGTGATCTTTCTCTTCACCCAGAGCATCGGCTCACTCTGCGCCCAGGCGGCGCTCGGCAGTTTCGTCATTATCCGTGAAAAATTCCACTCCAACGTTTTGGTCGAACATATCCTGCTGACCAATCCCTTTGTCGCCCAGCGCGTGTCCCAACTTTCCGCCTCCTACGGCAAGGTCATCACCGACAAGTCGCTGCTGAATGCCGAAGGCCTGCAATTGCTTGGCCAGCAGGTGACGCGCGAAGCCAATATTCTTGCCTATAATGACGCCTTCCTCGTCATCTCCGTCGCCTCCGCCGTCGGCCTTGTCCTTTTGCTCGGACACCTGGCCTGGCAGCGGATTATCCCGCACAAGGTAGCCGTGCCCGTGGTTACCGCCCGGTCCTGACCCGTCCAGAGTATATTTCATGCTGAAGACACTACGTTCCCCCACGACCATCCTGACATTGCTGGCAGGTCTTACCGGCGTATTGCTGGTTCTCTATGCGTGGCGCCTGCCGCCGTTTGCCACCACCGTCGAAATGACCGAGAATGCCTATGTTCGTGGCTACGTGACGATCGTCAGCCCGCAGCTGTCCGGCTATGTCGCGGCGGTCCCTGTCAAGGACTATGAAACGGTGAGGGCAGGGCAGGTGCTCCTGAAGATCGATGACCGGATCTATGCCCAGAAGCTGGCACAGGCCAAGGGAACGCTCGATGCGCAAAAGGCGTCGCTTGCCAACTCCTATCAGCAGGAGCTGTCCGCAAAGGCGAGCATCGCCGCCAGCGAAGCCCAGCGCGACGGCGCCGTCGCCACGCTGACCCGCGCCCAGCAGGCCTRGGGCCGCGTCCAGCCTCTGGCCGAAAAAGGTATTGCGACATCGGTGGATCTCGACACGGCCCGGGCAACGCTCGAACAGGCAAAGGCAGGCGTCGATCAGGCGATGGCATCGATCGAAGTCTCACGCCAAAACCTTGCTACCACGATCGGCTCAAGGGCTGGTCTCCAGGCGGGCGTCCGCAGCGCCGAGGCCGCCGTTCAGCTGGCTCAGATCGATCTCGACAACACGACGATCACTGCACCACAGGACGGCACGCTCGGCGAAGTCGGTGCGCGGCTCGGCCAATATGTCACGGCCGGCACACAGCTGATGGYCATCGTACCCAGGGACGTGTGGATTATTGCCAATTTCAAGGAGACGCAGCTCGACGGTATGAAGATCGGCCAGCCGGTGGTGTTCACCGTCGACGCGCTGAGCAAGGCGCAGCTGAACGGCCATATCGAGCGGTTCTCACCGGCCGCCGGCTCCGAATTCAGCGTCATCCGCGCCGACAACGCCACCGGCAACTTTACCAAGGTCTCCCAGCGTGTCGGTGTCCGGGTCTCGATCGATCCTGACCAACCGCTGGCAGCGGCTTTGGCGCCGGGCATGTCGGTGGAGGTTCGAATCGACAAGGCGGCCGAGCCGCAGGCGGCGAAGTAACCGTCAGCTCTTTTCGCTGAAACGCGAAAGGCCCGCGACGCAAGTCGCGGGCCTTTCGTTTTGCGGGTCTCGCAAACGAGGGCGCCACGGGGGCGCCAATCGTTGAGACGATTATTCTTCTTCGGCTTCGAATTCTGCTTCCGGGTTGAAGAAGTCTTCCGGCTTCAGGGCGTCTTCGTCAACGCCGTAGATGGCGTCTGCCGACGTCAGGCTTTCGCCCTTCAGCTGGCGTTCTGCTTCTTCAGCCGAACGGGCAACGTTCATCTGAACCTTGATTTCGACTTCGGAATGGAGGTGCAGGACAACGTCGTGCAGGCCGATGGTCTTGATCGGGTTGTTGAGGTCGACCTGGTTGCGGCCGATGTTGAAGCCTTCGGCAGCCAGAACGTCAACGATGTCGCGGGCAGCAACCGAACCGTAGAGCTGGCCGGTTTCGCCAGCCGAACGGACGACGATGAAGGACTTGCCGCCGAGCGTTTCGGCAACAGTCTGGGCTTCGGACTTGCGCTCGAGGTTGCGGGCTTCGAGCGTTGCGCGCTCGGCTTCGAAACGCTTCTTGTTGGCTTCGTTGGCGCGCAGGGCCTTGCCGAGCGGCAAGAGGTAGTTACGGGCAAAGCCGTCGCGAACCTTGACGGTTTCGCCCATCTGGCCGAGCTTGGCAACGCGTTCGAGAAGAATGACTTGCATTGGATATGTCCTTTCGTGTGTCTGTTTAGAGGTCTTTTGTATCAGTTTCAGTGGTTTTCCCTGCCGGTGACAGCGCGATGGCGCGCCGCGTGTCCATCAGACCCGACAGGAGAAAGAAGAATGCCGGGATCGTGAAGATCAGCACCGACAGATAGCCAAGCCACAGCACCGGAAGCCGCCAGGACTTGCCGCGTGTGCGGAAATGGAAGACGGCAAAGCCGGCAAGCAGGAAGCCCGCGCCGAACGTGCCGCAAACCAGCGCGCCGACGATGGCCGGAACGCCGCCCATGAAGGCCAGCACCAGACCGGCCAGAAAGGCGAAGATCGAGAACCGGTGCATGCGCAGCGTCGAGGGCATGTCTTCGCGCGGACGCAGGCTCTTGCCGGAGGTCTGGACGATGCGAGTGGCGATGTAATAGGCGGCAAACAGCATCAGCACCCAGATGGCGCCCTGCACCATCGGCAGGGCGATGCCGAAGATCGACTTGATCTGGGCGAGCGACGCAGCGTCCGGATTGTAATCCGGTTCCTGCACCTTCAGCGCTTCCATGACGATATCGATCATCCGGTCCGACATGCTGCCGTCATAGCCGATGATGACGCCGACGATGATCATGCCGAGCGTCACGAGCACGGCGAGATGGGTGAGGATATCAGACAGCGGATACCAGGCAAGCGCGCCATCCGGACCGCCGAGTTCCGACGCCGGCCGGGCCAGATTGGCAAGATGGCTGAGCCAAGCGGCGGGGATCAGCGTGATGACCGCGATCAAAAGGGCGAAATAGGGGGAGACGAGCACGGTGCCCGTAAGCCCGGCAACGGCGACTGCGATGACGGCTGCGGCATTGCCCCAGCCAAGGCCGGCAATCAGGACCGGCAGGGCGGACGCGGCATAGAGCACGATCGCAAACGACGACTGCGTGTTCGCGCCAAGCGAAAGCAAGGCGGCGGTCACGCCGGCGAGAGCGCCGGTCATCAGCGATGTTGCATTCAGTGTCTTCACGGTCGCTGTCCTGCTTATCAAGCAGTTAGAGGCGTTTCTTGAATCAAGAACCTGGCCCCAACATGGGTTTTAGCGCAATCTGCGCCGGTGTTTCCGATCCGCGCCCAACGCGGAAGGGAGAAGGTGAGGCGATGCCGGATGGCCTATCGCCTCACCTTGAGTCAGTTTCCGTTGAGTCAGACGACCGACGGAGAGTCATGCTGTTCCATATGCATATGCCTTTCCTTGGAGCAGGGCTCCAAGGGGACATGCATTAGGACATGACGTAAGGCAGGAGGCCGAGGAAGCGGGCGCGCTTGATGGCCTGGGCCAGTTCGCGCTGCTTCTTCTGGGAGACTGCCGTGATGCGGGACGGAACGATCTTGCCGCGCTCGGAAATGTAGCGCTGCAGGAGACGGATGTCCTTGTAGTCGATCTTCGGAGCGTTGGCGCCGGAGAAGGGGCAGGTCTTGCGGCGGCGATGGAACGGGCGGCGTGCCGGAGCGGACAATGTATCAGCCATAATCTTTTCTCCTTATGCCCGGTCTTCGCGCGGACGGCGCGGACGGTCTTCACGATCACCACGGTCCGGACGCGGACCACGGTCGCCGAAGCCACGCTCCGGACGGTCGCCGTCGCGGCGCGGACGGTCGTCGCGGTCGCGCTTCTGCATCATGGCGGACGGGCCGTCTTCATGCTTTTCAACAGCGATGGTCATGTAACGAAGGATGTCTTCGTTGATGCGCATCTGGCGCTCGACTTCGTGGACGGCCGGTGCCGGAGCATCGATGTCCATCAGAACGTAGTGAGCCTTGCGGTTCTTGTTGATGCGGTACGTCAGGGACTTGAGGCCCCAGTTTTCGACGCGCCCGACTTTTCCGCCGTTAGCTTCCAGTACACCCTTGTACTGTTCGACGAGAGCGTCGACCTGCTGTGCGGAAATATCCTGCCGGGCAAGGAATACATGTTCATAAAGAGCCATGATGGCCAAGCCTTTCTTGCGTTAATCGTCACCCGGGTTCCAGCGGCTAAGCCTCAACGACTGTTCTATTGGCTGCAAGCAGCGGGCAAGAAAGTGTTGTTTCGAGACGGTCGAGAGCGGAGACACGGGAGGCTGGACCCCTCTAGGTCCTGACAGGTCTCTTAAAGCGGAAACCGGCCCTCCGTTCAGCCACCAGCCAGAAGACCGGGTGTTGCGAACAGCGCGCTTATACGCATTTTCGGCGAGAAGGCAAGGGGCGGGGGGAAATTAGGGGGCGGCACTTTTTCCCTCCCCACAGGGGGGGGGTGTCCCGGCGACCGCCCAACCCTCAAGTTCCTTCACCCCCGCGCGAAAAATTCGCGGTGGTTTTTAACCGTCAAACAGGGCACTGAAAGCTGCCTCGTGAAAATAGTATTGGTGACGCGCGTAGGGTGTCACCGTTCGAAACTTGTTTTTGCGCATCCCTTGCGGTCTACTCGCGGTTGCCAATGATCGGGGAGACAACTGATAATGCTTTCAAGACGCGCCTTTTTGATATCGACAGCACTCACGACCGCCGTGTCTCCGTTCGCGCTTAACGCGGGATTCGCCGCGGATATTGCCGTCGATGAAGCCCGAGCCCTTGCCAAGGAAGCGACCATCTATGGTTTCCCGCTGGTCGATAACTACCGGGTCCAGCACTCCTATTTCGTCGATAAGGGCGGCCCGGAATATAAGGCCAGCTGGAATACGCTGGTCAACAATGCGCGCGTCTATACGCCGAACGACAAGGCGATCCAAACGCCGAACTCGGATACGCCCTATTCGTATGTCGGGGCGGACCTTCGCGCCGAGCCCCTGATCTTCACCGTGCCGAAGATCGAGGAGGGGCGGTATTATTCCCTGCAATTCATCGACATGTATACGTTCAATTTTGCCTACGTTGGCAGCCGCGCTACCGGCAACGATGCGGGGCATTATCTGCTGGCTGGCCCTGGTTGGCAGGGACAGAAGCCGGACAATGTGAAGGACATCATTCGATGTGAAACAGAATTCGCTTTCGTGCTTTATCGGACGCAGCTTTTCGGTTCCGGAGACATCGGTAATGTCAAGGCCGTGCAGGCCGGCTACGCGGTTCAGACGCTGTCTGCCTTTCTCGGCGGACCGGCACCGAAGGCCGTGTCCTCGGTGGATTTTTTCAAGCCGCTAATGCCGACCGAGCAAAGGACCTCGCCGGAATTTTTCGAGGAGTTGAATTTCATTCTCCAATTCTGCCCGACGCATCCATCCGAAACTGATATCAGAGCGCGGTTCGCGAAACTGGGGATCGGCGATGGTAAAACTCTCGATGTCGCGGCCCTGAACGCGGATATGCGACAGGCCCTTGCCGACGGAATGGCGGACGCCTGGGCAGAGTTCAAGGAGTTCAAGGAAACACAACTGGATACCGGCAAGCGCAGCAGTGCCGACAGTTTCGGAACGCGCGCACATCTGGCCGGTCACTATCTCGATCGCATGTCCGGCGCGGTTCTTGGCATCTACGGCAACTCCGAGGACGAGGCAATTTATCCGGTCTACTTCGTTGACGACGGTAAAAGGCCGCTCAGCGGCAAGGAAACGTACAGACTTCGCTTTGCTCCCGGAGAGTTACCGCCTGTCAACGCATTCTGGTCGCTCACGCTATATGAGCTGCCATCAAGCCTTCTGTCGGCAAATACGCTGAACCGGTATTTGATCAATTCGCCGATGCTGCCCGGTCTCAACAAGGATGACGACGGCGGCGTTACACTTTACGTCCAGCACGAATCCCCCGGCGCAGATAAGGAAGCCAACTGGCTTCCGGCCCCTGCTGGCCCCTTCTTTATGGCCATGCGGCTCTACTGGCCGAAGCCCGAGGCATTGGACGGTCGCTGGAAGGCGCCGGCTCTTGATCACACCAGCTAAACGGAGGCGTCAAATGATCAGCAAGTTTGCGGCAAAAACGGCAGTCACGGGTATTGCCATCGCCCTCAACTGCTCGGCAGTTCTTGCTGCCGAGCCTGTGACTGTCGATAATTTTATTCGCGCCGAAAGCGATCTCTATTTCAACAACATGGTGAAAGACGGCGGCTTGGGCACGTTCGTTCATCGCCGCCAGCCAGCAGAGGTCGACAGGCAAACCGTCATTCGCCTGAACCGTGACACGCTGTATTCGTCGGCGGTGATCGATCTCGATGCCGGACCAGCAACCATCACCATGCCGGATGCCGGCAAGCGTTTCATGTCCCTGATGGTGGTCAACGAGGACCACTATATTTCGGTGGTTTCCTACGGTGGCGCAACGACCTTGACGAAGGAGACGACTGGAACCCGCTATGCAGTCGTCGGTATCCGCACATTCGTCGATCCGAGCGATCCCGGCGACGTCAAGCAGGTGCATGCTCTTCAGGACAGTTTGAAGATCGACCAGCCAGGAGGGCCGGGAAAGTTCGAGGTACCGGACTGGGATCAAGCCAGTCAGACGAAGGTCCGCGAAGCTCTGTTGATCCTGGCAACGACCATGCCGGACTTCAACAAGGCGTTCGGATCAAAGGCTGACGTCGATCCGGTCCGTCATCTCGTTGCAAGCGCCGCCGCCTGGGGCGGAAACCCCGACAAGGATGCGACCTACCTCAACATCACGCCGGCGAACAATGACGGAAAACAGACCTACAAGCTCAACGTCAAGGATGTTCCCGTCGATGGGTTCTGGTCGATCAGCCTCTACAATTCGCAGGGTTACTACGAGAAGAACCCTTATGATGCCTATGCCCTCAACAACGTGACGGCAAAGAAGAGCGACGACGGATCGATTGCAATCCAGTTCGGCGGCTGCGATGGAAAAATTGCCAATTGCCTGCCGATCGTGAAGGGCTGGAACTATACCGTTCGGCTGTATCGCCCGCGTGCGGAAATCCTCAACGGTACCTGGAAATTCCCCGAACCGAAGCCCGCCTCTTGAGCTCGTGAAGCGGAATGGCCAAACGCCGGCGCGGAGGCAATGGCTGGATCACCTACAGCAGACTGCATCATCCTCGTGATAGTGATGCAGCCTGCTGGTGGAATGCGGTCTCACATCGGCGCCGGAAACGCCTTGTGCAACCGGCCGATCCCCTTCATCACCTCCGCCGGCAACACCACATCCTTCGCCCCGATATTCGTCTTGAGCTGCGCCATGCTGGTCGCGCCGATGATCACCGAGGTCATGAAGGGGCGGGTCAGGCTGAAGGCGAGCTGCATCTGGGCGAGGTCGAGATTGTGGGTCTTGGCAAGGGCTGCGTAGGCTTGGACCGCAGGTTCTTGGTATTCGGTGTAGCGGCCGCCGAGGTCGCCGTTGATCGACAGGCGTGAGCCTTCGGGGTTGGCGCCGTTCAGGTATTTGCCGGTGAGAAGACCGGCAGCCAGCGGCGAGTAGGCGAGCAGGCCGACATTCTCGTGGTGGCTGACTTCGGAGAGGTCGAGGTCGAAGGCGCGGTAGAGGAAGTTGTATTCGTTCTGCAGCGATGCGATGCGCGGCAGGCCGTGTTTTTCGGCAAGCGCCAGCATCTTCATCGTGCCCCAGGCGGTATCGTTGGAGAGGCCGATGGCGCGGACCTTGCCTTCCTTGACGAAGGCGCCGAGCGTTTCGAGGATGCCGTGGAGCTCCTCGATCGTCGCACCTGTGTCCTGATGCGAGGGATCGTAGGTCCAGGCCTGGCGGAAATGGTAGTGACCGCGATTTGGCCAGTGCATCTGGTAGAGATCGACATGGTCGGTCTGCAGGCGCTTCAGGCTGCCCTCAAGCGCTTCACGCATGGTCTTGGGGGTCGCCGGTGAGCCGCCGCGAATATAGGGGCGGCCGGGCCCTGCGACCTTGGTGGCGACGACGACGTCGGCGCGCTTGCCGGATTTTTTCAGCCAGGTGCCGATATAGTCCTCGGTCAGGCCCATGGTTTCGGGGCCGGCCGGAGTGACCGGGTAGAGCTCGGCGGTGTCGAAGAAATTGACGCCTTCGTTCACGGCATAGTCCATCTGCTCGTGCGCCTCGGCCTCGCTGTTCTGTGTGCCCCAGGTCATGGTGCCCAGGCAGATTTCCGAAACCGTGATGCCGGTGCGGCCGAGTGTCTTGTATTTCATGATGCTCAACGTGCCTCAAACTTGTTCGGCGGCGAATGTAGAGGCTGTTTGCTGCGGCGCAAGAGAAAAGCGGTTGCCGTGCACAGGCAAGCCTTTGGCCGCTGAAAGCTTGACTCAAGCACCAGGAATGTGAATGGAGAGGAAAAAACCTCTGTCGGCCTTATGTTTGCCGGCAATGGGTTGGACATGAAACGGCGCGGCAGGACCGCGCATGGCGAGGAAAAACCTCATGGCAATTGCATTCACATTTCCAGGACAGGGCAGCCAGGCCCTCGGCATGGGCAAGGATCTGGCCGATGCCTTTCCTGAAGCCGCCGCTGTCTTTGCCGAGGTGGACGAGGCGCTCGGCGAAAAGCTCTCAGACATCATGTGGAACGGCCCGGAAGAAACGCTGACCCTGACGGCCAATGCCCAGCCGGCACTGATGGCCGTGTCGATCGCAGCCCTCAGGGTGCTCGAAGCCAAGGGGCTCGACCTGAAATCCAAGGTTTCCTATGTCGCCGGCCACTCGCTTGGCGAATATTCGGCACTCTGTGCCGCCGGCACGTTTTCGCTGGCCGACACCGCGCGGCTGTTGCGCATTCGCGGCAATGCGATGCAGGCCGCGGTTCCGGTCGGCAAGGGCGCGATGGCGGCGATCATCGGGCTGGAACATGCGGATGTGGACGCTGTCTGCAAGGAGGCATCTGCCCTCGGTTCCTGCCAGATCGCCAATGACAATGGCGGCGGCCAGCTGGTGATTTCGGGCGAGAAGGCGGCTGTGGAAAAGGCAGCTTCTCTGGCCACGGAGAAGGGCGCCAAGCGCGCCATTCTTTTGCCGGTTTCGGCACCCTTTCATTCGACGCTGATGGGCCCGGCAGCCGACGCCATGCGCGCAGCGCTGTCGACCGTTCAAAAGAATAATCCGGCCGTGCCGCTGATCGCCAATGTGCGCGCAGCCCCGGTGACGGATGCAGGCGAGATCGCCAGGCTTCTGGTCGAACAGGTCACCGGCCAGGTCCGCTGGCGTGAGACTGTCGAATGGTTTGCCGCAAACGATGTGACGACGTTGTATGAGATCGGCTCCGGCAAGGTGCTGACCGGGCTGGCGCGCCGCATCGACAAGACCGTGACCGGCATCGCCGTCAATTCCCCCGCCGACATCGACGCGGCGCTTCAAACTCTGCTCGGCTAAGCCGAAACCTACAAGGACCAAGAGCATGTTCGATCTGTCTGGCCGCAAGGCCCTCGTCACCGGCGCATCCGGCGGCATCGGCGAAGAAATTGCCCGCATCCTGCACGCGCAGGGCGCCATCGTCGGCCTGCACGGCACCCGCGTCGAAAAGCTGGAAGAGCTGGCCAACTCACTCGGCGAGCGCGTCCATCTGTTCCCGGCCAATCTGGCCGATCGCGACGCCGTCAAGGCGCTCGGTGAAAAGGCGGAGACCGAACTTGGTGGCGTTGACATCCTCGTCAACAATGCCGGGATCACCAAGGACGGCCTGTTCGTGCGCATGAGCGACGAGGACTGGGACGCGGTTCTGGAAGTCAACCTGACATCGGTCTTCCGGCTGACCCGCGAGCTGACGCATCCGATGATGCGCCGCCGCCATGGCCGCATCATCAACATCACCTCGATCGTCGGCGTCACCGGCAATCCGGGTCAGGCTAATTATTGCGCCGCCAAGGCCGGGATGATCGGCTTTTCCAAGTCGCTCGCCCAGGAGATCGCCACCCGCAACGTCACGGTCAACTGCGTCGCCCCGGGCTTCATCGAAAGCGCGATGACCGGCAAGCTCAACGACAAGCAGAAGGACGCCATCATGGGCGCCATCCCGATGAAGCGGATGGGAACGGGCGGCGAAGTCGCGTCTGCCGTCGCTTACCTGGCGTCGAATGAAGCGGCTTACGTCACCGGCCAGACGATCCATGTCAACGGCGGCATGGCGATGATCTAAGGGCCGTCAAAGGCCTGCGCCGCCGCGTTTCCGCATCAATCGGAGAGCTTGGGGCGAAATACCGGGAATTGCATGTTGACCAAGCCATTCCCGGCCAATTTCGGACTTTGCGGCAGGCATAAACCGTGTTAAGCGGGCCATGACTGTGCGCAGTCGATCGGAAGATATGAGGTATACGCTAGCTTTGGCAGGCGTGGTTTGCCCGCTTCCGATTGAACGAATTGCCGGACGGATCGGCTTGATCTGTCAGGTGTTATTGGGGTACCGATGTCAGAACGGCATCGTTGAGAAAAACAAAGGTCGAGGAATCCGACATGAGCGACGTAGCAGAACGCGTAAAGAAAATTGTTATTGACCATCTTGGCGTCGATGCCGAAAAGGTTTCGGAAGGCGCAAGCTTTATCGACGATCTGGGCGCTGACTCGCTCGACACCGTCGAACTGGTCATGGCATTCGAAGAAGAGTTCGGCGTCGAAATTCCTGACGATGCAGCGGATTCGATCCTGACGGTCGGCGACGCCGTCAAGTTCATCGAAAAGGCACAGGCCTGATATCTGGCCGTGTTCAGGCGGGGCGCTCTGCGGCCCGCCTGTCGTCCCCTCGCGGGACAGCTCCCGGTTTCGGAGAGCACCAAGCGTGGTCAAGGAAAGCCTGAAGGTTTCCGTACCTGAGATCACGCGATATCGCATTACGGAAAAGGATGTACGGATCCGGTTTTTTTACGCGAGGTCCGGTCCGGTTCTGGAACTAACAGGCAGGATGGATCACGGGCATGAGACGTGTCGTTATCACCGGTACCGGCATGGTATCTCCCTTGGGTTGCGGAACCGAGCTTTCTTGGTCGCGGCTCATCGCGGGGGACAATGCCGCCCGCAAAGTTACCGAATTCGAAGTCGATGACCTGCCTGCGAAGATCGCTTGCCGCCTGCCGTTCGGCGACGGCACCAATGGCACCTTCAATCCCGACAACTGGATGGAACTGAAGGAACAGCGCAAGGTCGATAGTTTTATCGTCTATGCGATGGCCGCAGCCGACATGGCGCTTGCCGACGCAGACTGGCATCCGAAGTCCGACGAGGACCAGATCGCCACCGGCGTGATGATCGGTTCGGGCATCGGCGGTCTCGAGGGCATCGTCGAGGGCGGCATCACACTGCGTGACAGAGGCCCGCGCCGGGTTTCCCCCTTCTTCATTCCCGGCCGCCTGATCAACCTTGCCTCCGGCCAGGTGTCGATCCGTCACAAGCTGCGCGGTCCCAATCATTCCGTCGTCACCGCCTGCTCCACGGGTGCCCACGCCATCGGCGATGCGGCGCGCTTCATCGCCATGGGCGATGCCGATGTGATGGTGGCCGGCGGTACGGAATCGCCGATTTCCCGCATTGCGCTGGCCGGCTTTGCCGCCTGCAAGGCGCTGTCCACCCAGCACAATGACGACCCAACCAAGGCATCGCGTCCTTACGACAGGGACCGCGACGGTTTCGTCATGGGCGAGGGCGCCGGGATCGTCGTCCTGGAGGAACTCGAACATGCCAAGGCGCGCGGCGCCAAGATCTATGCCGAAGTGGTGGGCTACGGCCTGTCCGGCGACGCCTTCCACATCACGGCGCCTGCCGAGGATGGCGATGGCGCTTATCGTTGCATGCAGATGGCCCTGAAGCGTGCCGGCCTGTCGGCCGCAGACGTCGATTACGTCAACGCCCACGGCACATCGACCATGGCTGACACGATCGAGCTTGGCGCAGTCGAGCGCGTCATGGGCGACCATGCAGGCAGGGTCTCGATGTCGTCGACCAAGTCGGCGATCGGTCACCTGCTTGGCGCTGCCGGTGCCGTCGAGGCGATTTTCTGTGCCCTGGCGATCCGCGACAATGTTGCCCCGCCGACGCTCAATCTCGACAATCCTTCGGTCGAAACCAGGATCGATCTGGTACCGCACGTGGCGCGCAAGCGCGAGATCAACGTTGCCCTGTCGAATTCGTTCGGCTTTGGCGGCACGAACGCCTCCCTCGTTCTGCGCCGCTATGCCTGATGCCGGACGCAACGGGCTTGCCGGATGGCGGCCCGTCTTTCACGCCGGCATTGGCCGGCGTGCCCTGCAAGCACGATAATTCTCCCACTATCGTGCTTTTGCCGCATTGCTCAGTTCAAACATGGCATACGGACGATTGCGACCAAGGCTGGTATCGTCATCGCATGGCCTTTGACCATGCTGACACAAGGCCAAGGGCTTAACGTCGCTATGCTCGTAACAAGGTGATTCTCATTCCTGTTTCTCTTCTGGAGTTCGCATCAGGGATGGAGACGTGCATGATGCGAACTCCAGAACCAGGACACCAGTGAACGACGCAAACGAAACCAACGCAGCGCCTTTCGGCCGCAACGAGGCTGGCAACAACGGCCCGATCATCCCGAAATCGGCGAGCGAAGCTCTTCGTCCGGAAAAAGTGCCGCAGCCGCCGAAGCGGTCGCGCAAGGCAAAAAGCCAGGTCGTCATCTTTCTGAATTTCCTGATGACCGTGGTCGTCTGCCTGACCATCGCCGCRGCCGGAACGGTTTATTACGCGATGTCCGCCTATGAGGACAAAGGTCCGCTGACGGCCAATAGCAATTTCATCGTGCGCAACGGCGCCGGCATCCAGGAAATCGCCAGCAACCTCGAGCGCAACAATATCGTTTCCGACGGTCGTGTCTTCCGCTTCATGTCGGAAGCCTATCTCGACGAGAACGATACGCTGAAAGCCGGCGAATACGAGATCAAGGCCGGCTCCTCGATGCAGGAGATCATGCAACTGCTGAAATCGGGCAAGTCCATTCTCTATTCGGTGTCGCTGCCCGAAGGCCTGACGGTCAAGCAGATGTTCGCCAGGTTGAGCAGCGATCCGGTTCTGGAAGGCGACCTTCCGGCGCAGATGCCGGCCGAGGGCACGCTGCGTCCCGATACCTACAAGTTTTCGCGTGGTACCAAGCGTGCGGAAATCGTCGCGCAGATGGCGGCGGCGCAAAAGACGCTCGTCGATCAGATCTGGGACAAGCGCGACCCTGACCTGCCGATTGCCAGCCGCGATGAATTCGTTACCCTGGCATCGATCGTCGAGAAGGAAACCGGCATCGCCGACGAACGCTCGCGGGTCGCTTCGGTGTTCATCAACCGGCTCGAAAAAGGCATGCGGCTGCAGTCCGATCCGACGATCATCTACGGGATATTCGGCGGCGACGGCAAACCGGCCGACCGGCCGATCCTGAAGTCGGACCTCGACAAGCAAACGCCCTATAACACCTATCTGATCAAGGGCCTGCCGCCGACACCGATCGCCAATCCGGGCCGGGCGGCCCTCGAGGCGGTTTCCAACCCGTCGCGCACGCCGGACCTCTATTTCGTCGCCGATGGCACCGGTGGGCATGTGTTTGCAGCGACGCTCGACGAACACAACAACAATGTCCGGCGCTGGCGCAAACTCGAGGCTGAAAAGGCCGCCGCCGCGAAAGCGGCGGAACAGGCGCCCGCTCAGCAATAATCGGGCTGCCGTTTCTATCAGGCTTGTGGATGACACGGCTCCGGTGCGCTTGACCCTTGCGGTTGGCCGTGCCGGAGCCGTACACATTCATGCATCAATTCAAAGTTCCGAAGCCTTCTTCGCCTGTTTTACGCGCGGATGCTGCCGGGATCGGGGGACAAGACGATGCCGCTGCAATCC